>NZ_JBNGOX010000012.1:0-120422 GCF_050589785.1 Carboxylicivirga caseinilyticus
GGCAAAAGTGCCTGTTTTCGGGGTTTTGTTACAC
Source organism: Carboxylicivirga caseinilyticus (assembly GCF_050589785.1). Lineage (NCBI taxonomy): Bacteria > Pseudomonadati > Bacteroidota > Bacteroidia > Marinilabiliales > Marinilabiliaceae > Carboxylicivirga > Carboxylicivirga caseinilyticus. The sequence continues at coordinate 35 of NZ_JBNGOX010000012.1, forward strand.
TTTTAAGATAGTGATAATTACTTAATTATCAAAGAAATAAATCAACTTCTGAATATCCCTAGTTAAGGTTATATCCAATAGTTAATCAGCGCATTGGCTAATCTTAAATATTTATGCAAACCTTGATATTACATTGGTTTTTCAGTTTTTAAGAAATCAGAAGGTGAAATATCAAATTCGGTTTTGAAACATTTGCTAAAATAACTTGGACTTGAGAAACCACATTTAAAGGATGTTTCAGCTATGTTAATTCCTGCACTTAATAACCTTTTTGCATAATGTAATCGTTTTTTTCTGATGTATTCACTAATTGGCATATCCAAAAGGTTTTTCATTTTTACATGCAATACGGTTCTGCTGATCCCTAATTTACCGGTGATATCAGAAACCTGGAAGAGTGTATTATCTATATTTTCGTCAATCAAATTGTTAAGTTTCAGAATAAATTCGTTATCCGGGTTACTGATAGAATCTATCTCTTTATTGGAATAAATAAAATCCTGCATTTCTTTCTGTTGCTGATGTTTTAATTCCAGCATGTTGTTAACCTGTAATGCCAATTCATTAGGATCGAATGGTTTGGTGATATATGCATTAGCTCCACATTGAAAACCTTCAATATGATTTTGTTGATCGTTTTTAGCTGTTAACAGAAAAACCGGAATGTGAGAGGTTAAGATGTCATTCTTAATTTTTTTACAGAACTCATAGCCGTTCATTTGAGGCATCATAACATCACTAATAATTAAATCGGGAACATCTTTCTGGATAATATTTAGTGCATTTAAACCATTGTCAGCAGTTAATATTCTGTATTTATTCGAAAATAAATCAGCAGTAAAATTTACCAGTTCCTTATTGTCATCAACAATCAATATTACTTGTTTATTTACCTTAATAGATTCAATTTTCTGCTTGTCAAAACTCCTTTCATCAACAGGCATAGCTATTTCAGAATACCGGTAGTTCTTAAGAAAGCTTTCTTCTTTTTCAATGGTCACCAGCTCATCGTTTTCGAATGTACTTTTAGTTACATTTATTTCCAATCCAAATTCAGATCCAACGTTTAATTCACTGGAGACCTCAATCTTTCCTTTATGCAGTTTAACTAATTTTTTGGTGAGAGATAACCCAATACCCCAACCATTAAAATCTTCAGAGTTCTCAGATTTTATTTGGTAATACTCATCAAAAATATGAGATAGTTCATTTTGAGGAATACCAATTCCACTGTCCTCAATTTTTAATTTTAAGAAGATATCACCTTCTAAATTATCAGTCAATGAACCTGATATTCTGATTTCTTTGCCTTGTGGGGTAAATTTAATGGCATTGGAAAGTAAATTATTTACAATCTTTTCAAGATGAGAGGGAGAGAACCAGACATCTTCACCATGGTCTTCAATGTTAAGGGTTAAAGTTAACTCTTTGGCATATATGTTCTCATAATACAATTCAACTTGGTTTTTAATGAAATGTAATGGATTGCCATTGACAAGATGAAGTCTCAAAAGCCCGTTTTCAACTTTATTAAAGGTGGTTAATTCATCAATAAGACTTACCATCTTAATGGCATTTCGGTGTGCCAGTTGAAGACGTTTCTTAATATCTCCTGTTAAGTTAGTGTTGCTAATAATTGATTTTAATGGTGCAGCGATTAAAGATAAAGGAGTTTTTAATTCGTGAGAGATAGAGGTGAAGAAGTCAATTTTTATTTTATTGATTTCTTTTAATTTCTCTTTTTCCATCAATGCAATTCGTATCAGATTTTTTTGTTGTAGGCGAGAACTGGATATTTTTATTACGATGTATGAAAGTCCAATTAGAAACAGAAAATAAAGTATAAAGGCATATTTAGAACGATAAAAAGGTGGATTTATGATGATGTCAATCTGGGTTATTGGAGCATCATCCCAATTGATAGATGAGTTATTAGCTCGCACCATCAATGTATATTTACCGTTAGGAATGTTGGAACAGACTATTCTTCGTTGATTACCAACATTTATCCAGTTAGTATCTCTCCCAATTAATTTAACAGCATAATTAATGGTGCTTGTGTGTCCGGGCAGAATGGCAGAATAGTCAATGTAAAAGTTTTTTGATTGAGCATAAGTCAACTCTATTTGTTTTGTCTTGTTCAAACTTTTTTTCAAAGGACTATTGGGATTATCGGCCAAAACAACTTTATTATCAATGAATAAATTAACCAAATTAACCTTTAACTCTTCTTTTGGTAATTCTAATTTGTTGGGATAAAAACCAATTAAGCCATAGATACTACCGAAATAAAATTGTCCGTTATTACTTCTAAGACAGGACGAATAGTTGAACTGATTAATGGGAAGACCTTCATCTGTGGTGTATTTTGTAACTGAATTCCTTTCCTTATTTAAACAAATTAATCCGGCATGGGTACTAACCCAGAGTTTGTGATTGTCATCTTCCAGAATACCACAAATTGATTTGTCATTATTGTAATTCGAAATTTCCAAATGAGTAATTCTGTTGTTTTCCGGATTTAACTGATGTAATCCTTTGTTGTTGGTTCCAATCCAGATGATTCCCTTTTTGTCCTGATACAAATAGGTGATGTAATTATCCAGGAGGGTAGGGTTATTTTCATTGCTTTGAAGATGGGTGATTTCTCCACTGGCAATATTGTATTTGAAAAGGCCAAGGTTGACAGTTCCTAGCCATAGGTTATCCTCTTTGTCAATCAGCATTGTATAAATGAATTCAGAGGAAACTAAACGGTTGTTAATTGATTTAAAGGAGTTGGAAGTTTTATCGTAATAGCGAAGTCCGATTGTTGAACCAATCCATATTGTTTGATTTGAATCTTTTACCAAAGAAAAAATTGCGTCAGACTCCAATCCTTTGTGGTCATTAGCACGAAATCTTTGTGTTTTCTTTGTCTTTATGTTGTAGTTATAAAGTCCTGATAAAAAGGTGCCGACCCAAAGTTCGTTCGTCAATGAATCGTATAATAACTCATGTACATTATTACCAAATTGAGGTAGTGACTTAATTTTCTTTGTTTGTTTATTGTAAACATTCAAGCCACCATCTTCAGTAGCAATCCATAAGTCATCGTTTATCTCAACAAGCCTTCTGACTGCTTTCCCTTTAAGGTCAAAATTACTTATTCCAGGTTCAATAATATTGAATAATTCTGAACTGCTTAAGACTATGTTAATCCCTCCAAAATAAGTTCCAATCCATGTATTACCTTTTTTATCATGTAAAATGGAGTAGATGGGATTATCGTTTAATGTATTATTATTCGAGAAGTCCTGTTGGATTATTTCCACTTGACCCTGAGTGTTGATAATTGTAATACCTTTCTCGGTACCTAACCAGATATTACCTTTGTTATCTTCTGAAATAACACGAACAACCCCGTCTGAAATAGATTGCTCATCCCAGATTTTTATTTTCTGAGTTTTAAGATTTACACGCTGAATTCCCTTGTGATTTCTACTTATCCAGAGGTTTTGGTGAGAATCAAAAAACATAGGAGTTATGATATTTCTATCTGAAACATTTAAAAAATCTTTATAAATGGTTGGATTTAAGTAGGTATAGGCATTTGTTGTGTCATTATAGTTTACAATTCCATTGCTTGTAGTTAAAAAAATTTCATCATCGGCATTTATCACCATTGAATAGTATAATGTGTTTGCATTGTCTTTTATTTGTTCGAACTCATCTTTCAACTCATTGTACTTAAATAAAAAAGCACCACTTGCATATATTTCACCCTTGGATGTGCTTTTGATGGTATGTATTAATGATTTGTTGAGATTGTAATTTTTAAAGCTATTCGTTTCTGGAATATATCTTGATATACCAATTGAATGTCCAATCCATAATCTGTGTTTATGATCTTCATAAATTTCTTTAATGAAGTTATGCATTAAGCTGGTTGAATCATTCTGTACATTAAAAAATGAAACAAAATTATATCCGTCGTATTTGCATAGTCCGCATTTGGTACCGATCCATAAATAACCGTTTTGATCCTGAAACAAAGCTTCAATTTGCTGATGAGGCAATCCATCCCTGTCTGTAAGATGTACAAAGCGATTGTTTTCTGCCGACATTTCAATAATCGAAGAAACAATCAGAATTGAAAGGATGAAGTGTTTTAAAATTTGATTCAGCATGTTAAAGAAATTACTAATTCTTAGCAATAAGCATAACTATTGGCAGTTAGCTTATCAGATTAAAGAATGAAATGTAATACAGTGTGAAACTCAAATATAAAAAGAATGTGGATTCACTACAATCAGTCATTTTTAATGTTTTATCAATTTATACAAATAGATGGAAATGATGTTTGTGTAAATGTAATAATATCAACTTCTTAAACCGACTAATGATTTTGGTTTCTTAACTTTTTCAGATGTTTTAGAACAAAATTATATGAAATCAGAACAATATTACTAAACGGTTTAATCTGAAAAGTCGTTTGGATATGGTAACTATATCAACTTAATGAGCTTTGAAATCTTTCACTCTTTACTTATTTCAAAATATCATCTCATGAATAAAAACTTACAAGTTTTTGAGTGTATTGGATATGTTAATTGTATTAAAATAGTTGATGCACTCAAAAAACTGAATCCTGAATAAAAATGAAATTATCAATGAATAGAAAGTCCACTTGCATTCGGAAAATATTGATACTTACCTTAATGTTAGTGTTGATTAAACCTGCAATTGCGCAGATCGTCTGGCCTTCCGGACAGTTGTTACCCTCTTTTCCTGCTCCACAACAAAATCAGGACTTAATATATCTGAATGAAAATAATTTGAGCAGTGATGAAATGTATTTGTTTGCATCATTGAAAGGAGTTGTAAATATGACTCAACCCAGGATCTTTTCTTACGAAGGTGATGCTTTTGGAGAGGGGCCTTACACGTGGCTGGAATCGCTGAATCTGAGCTGGACTGAATATAACGATCCGTGGATTTTGATATCTAAATATATAGACGAAATTAGTGGTATTATTGTCTATGATGCAGATCAATTACACACTGTTAATTTGGCCACCATGTTGGCTCATGACCAAAAAGCATTAGTTGCATCTCCTGCATTAGTTTCGAAATTAACCTCTGCACCTTATAACCTCCCAATATTAACCGATCTAAGAGGGAAGTATGCTTCAAAGATGGAGGTATACCAGGATCTTTATGATAATTATTGGTCGGGGCTTGAACATCGTTTGTTGATAGGTTTAAATCCGGCTGTTCACAAAGCTGCTTTAAGAGAATATGCTGTAGCTCTGGGAGTGGCAGTGATTTGGTTGGATCCAGATGTTTATGAAGAATTATTGTTGCTAAGAGATTTTTTACAAAGTATGACAGAGGGAGCCAGTTTTATGGGATGGTGGCCCGAAGAAGCTGCAGGTGTTAAAGTAGCTTCAATCTTTGGTGTAGCTACCATTGCCAGTGATTGGTCAACAAACTTAACTATGCATAGTGGTATGCCAAGGTGCATCAGTAAAAAGCCGATACCTCAGAAACCCGAATTGGAAAATAAGCTATATGTTGCATTTATTCTCAGCGATGGTGATAATCTGCAGTATGTCGAGCATTTGATGCGAAAACTTTGGAATAATCCGGATAGGGGTTCCGTACCTCTTGGATGGACTGTTTCACCTGCAATGGTGGATGCTATGCCAGGAGCACTGAATTATTACTGGCAATCTTCAACCGAAAATGATAATCTGGTATCCGGGCCATCTGGTTTTGGTTATTCGTATCCCAACTATTTCCCAAATCAGGATGCATTGAATCGTTTTGTTACTAAAACAGAAGAATATAACAAGCTTGCAGGTTTGAGAGTTATTACAATATGGAATACAATAACCGGGGGAATTGATCTTGACGTTGGTCAGGCTTTTGCTGAATATGCGCCTACTACCTTAGGATTGACGGGGCAGGATACAGGAGCCAAACTGGCTATTTATAACAACTCACTACCCGGAAAACCTTTGACTTGTAATTATTGTTGGAATGAAGAAAATATGCTGGCCCATATAGGATATGGTTCGGAGGGATGGGATGGAAATTCTCCACGGTTTATTCTAATACAATGTCAACCATGGCAGGGGGCAACGCCTACTACCTTTAAAAATGTTGCCAATTCGCTGGATGCAAATTATGAAGTTGTTCGTCCCGACCATTTATTTCAGCTATTAAGAGAATCAAATGGATTAGATATTGATCCGGGAGCTAATCTTGAAGTTTCGGGTGTTACTATTACCCCAGGTTCCATTTTGCTAAGCACGGGAGAAACGGAACAATTAACAGCAATTGTTACTCCCAATAATTCACAAAACAGAATGGTTTCGTGGAGTAGCGATAATAGCCTTGTTGCAACAGTAAGTGAAGATGGTATTGTGACTGCTCATTCCGAGGGGTCGGCTAATATTACTGTTACTACACTGGAAGGTGGATACTCATCTGCTTGTACCGTTGAGGTTTCTAACTCTGTAAGTGCTGGAAACGGATTAAACGGCTATTATTATAATGGTTTGAAATTTGAAACACCTATTGGTGCTCGAAAAGATGCAAATATAAATTTCAATTGGGGAACAGGATCTCCTATGGTTAATGTTAATAATGATAATTTCTCCATTAATTGGAGTGGCCAGGTAAAACCATCCTATAGTGGAACTTATACATTTTATTTAACTTCTGATAATGGCAGAAGGCTTTGGATCGATAACAAGTTGGTTATTGATGCTTTGTATAATGACTGGGATATAGAGTATTCTGGCACTATGGATTTAAATGCAGGTCAGAAATACGATATAAGAGTTGAGTATTTTGAATATAATGGAGGTGCAAATTGTAAACTCGAATGGTCAAGTTCTCAACAATACCGACAGGTTATTCCTCAAAATAAATTGTTTGCATATGTGCCTTTGGGAAACGGACTTGCCGGTAATTATTATAATGGAAAAGATTTTGAGGATTTCATTACTTCCAGAGTGGACAGTGAAATAAATTTCGACTGGGGAGATACATCTCCAGTTTCGGGAGTTAATAATGATTTATTTTCAGTAAGATGGAATGGATTTGTTTTACCACAATATACTGAAAATTATACATTCAAAATACTGTCGGATAATGGATGTCGGTTATGGATAAACGATAAATTAATCATAAATGCATGGGGTAATGATCAGGGCGAATATTCTGGAAGCATCAATTTAAAAGCCGGAATAAAAAGCCGGATACAGGTTGATTATTGTGATATTGATGGGGCAGCAAACTGTGCCGTAGAATGGTCAAGTGTATCTCAGGAAAACGAAATAGTACCTAAATCCAGGTTGTATTCTCCTGTTTCTATTTATACAGCACCAGTGGAGTCTGTTGCCAATTCAGTTGATGGAAACAGAATTAATGATTTTGAGATTTATCCAAATCCGGTTGATAATAACCTTAAAGTCTTAAGTTCGGATATGATTTCTGGTGTGAAGATTTTTAATGTTTATGGACAGATTATTTATAATGCAAGTATTGATGGTGTTAATACTGAATTGGATATAGACACTTCTGAACTATTAAACGGGATTTATATCATCAATCTAACTACTGCAAATAGTAAGTTACTATCCAAAAAGTTTATAAAAAGGTAGCACATCCTTGCTTTTGCTTAAACAAATGCCATGAAATAACATCAATCCATTTGCGATTGATCAGTTGCTATTCACTATCCATCTAGTTTAATTCTTATAATAGCTAATTTTTTAATTCTGCCCTTCGAAAAGTTTTTACTGCTATTTAATTGAATGTAATATAATGTGAAAAAAGAGCAATTTGAATGGTCAACCTTCCGATGCTTATCAGCATTGTTAATATGTATTCATTTATAATGTACGAACAATAGTTATAGTGTAAAGTTAAGATATATAGATTTTTGTGTGTTCTTATTAGCAGTATTTGTAAATTTTGTTCGGCTGAATCAGAACGAGAATATACGAATTCAGAACATTTCTGCTACCCGGTTGATGTTAACAAATCTATGTTTGTGTTATCAAAAATTAACCAGGTAAATAATGAAAAGTCTAAAGTTAGTACTAGCCATTTTATGTCTTAGTCACTTAATTGTTTTTGCTGAGGGAAATCAACAAACAGAGAAAAAAGGATCCAAACCGATTGCAAAAGTAGGTAGTTCAAATAAAGTAAAGCAGAAAGAAATATTTTATGCCGATCCTACCATATACTATAGTGATGGTATTTACTATCTGACCGGTACACGTAATATTCAACCACTGGGTTTTGCCATCCTGAAGTCAACTGATTTAAAAGTATGGAGTTCTCCTTCAAAGAAGGATCTTCACATGATTCTTCAAAAAGATCATAAAGCTTTTGGAGAGAATGGTTTTTGGGCTCCACAAATTCTAAAATATAACAAGGAGTATTTATTTGCTTATACAGCCAATGAGCAGGTTGCGTTGGCAAAATCTAAAAAACTATTGGGGCCATATACTCAAAAAATTATGGGTCCGGTTGATGGTTCAGAAAAGAATATTGATCCATTTCTGTTTCAGGATAATGACGGTAAATATTACTTATATCATGTTCGATTTAACAGAGGTAACTTCTTGTGGGTTGCTGAATTTGATATGGATAGTGATAAAATGCTGCCTGAAACGTTAAAACAATGTTTTGGTAAAACTCAAGACTGGGAAGCTACAGATAATTATCCTTCCGATCCAATTATGGAGGGACCGACAGTTTTGAAGCTAAAGGACAAATACTATCTTTTTTATTCTGCTAATCATTTCATGAATATTGATTATGCTGTTGGTTATGCTGTCTCAGATTCGCCTTATGGGCCCTGGGTAAAAAATACAGACAATCCAATTATTCATCGTTCAATTGTAAAAGAGAACGGTTCTGGCCATGGAGATATTTTTATGGGCAAGGATCAGCAACTTTATTATGTATATCATGTGCATAATGCTTATGATAAAGTGAGCCCCCGAAGAACGCGTATTGTTCCATTGATAATGAAGTGGAATGAAGAAACTGAGGTTTATGATTTTACGGTTGATGAAAAAAATGTGATCATCCCTGTGATGTCATCCTCTGACAATGATTAATATACCTATTTATATCTAATCCTTTAATGTCTTGATTTTTAAGACAGTTTAATTAATCCAATTCAAAGTAATTTCTCTGGTAAGTTCCGGGAATTACTCAAATGACTCAACTAATTTAAACTAAGTATTATGAAAAAAATTTTATTCTCTTTTGTTTTAACCTTTTGTCTATTTGCAAAAGGTATGTATGCTCAAACTTTACCTGACGGAATGGTGGCTTTATTGCCTGATGGTGTAACGGCTAATGTCGATGCTGATTACAAATGGGCTCAATATAAAAGTTTGGTTGTTGCTGGAACAGATGAAGTCGGTTATAAAGCTTTTTTTGCTGCATCTGATGATACAAATGGTGAAGAATTGTGGGTAACAGATGGTACTGCAGAAGGAACTCATTTGGTTAAAGATATTTTCCCGGGAACTTCAGGTTCTGAAGTAGTTTACCTTACACCATTTAATGATAAAGTAGTTTTTAGTGCCAATGATGGAACAAATGGTACAGAATTATGGATCTCAGATGGTACTGAAGCAGGTACTTATATGGTTAAGGATATTCATTTTCTGGATAGTTCTAATCCTAAAGGTTTTGTTCAGGTAAATGAAACGCAATTTGTATTTGCAGCTATGGATTTCGATAGTGAGCAATTTGGAAATCAATATTGGTTGTGGGTTAGTGATGGTACAACAGATGGAACAGAAATGATCTATCAGTGTGATTTGAGGTATCCGGGGCAGGATAATAGCAGTTTATATGCTCCTTATGTTCGTGTTGGTAGAAAGGTGTTCTTTAAAGCAGATAATAAAGAAGGTACTGTTGGCGAAGAATTATGGGTAACCGATGGAACTGCTGCAGGAACTAACTTTCTAATGGATATAAATGTTGAGGAAATTGCAACAGGTACAGCTAACTCAGCACTTGATTGGTTCAAGAACTTTTATAATGAGAAGTTATTCTTTAAAGCCTTTACCATTGAAAATGGGAATGAGCCATGGGCAAGTGATGGAACACCGGAAGGAACTTATGAAATTTATGATTGTAACCCTACCTATAATGAAAGTAATTTTCCAAATAGTGGTGGAGCCGGTCAGGTTTGTCAATATCCATACAATGGAAAAATCTACTTCAGAGGTTACAGCCCTGAAACAGGTTATGAATTAGGTTGTACAAACCTGGATCAAGGAGATTATACTGTTTTTGATATCAATCAGAATGCTCCAACAGCTACATCCAACAGTTATACAGATGAAGGTATTGAATTTGATGGTGTTTACATGTTCTGTGCAGCAACAGGTTTTGATTCCAGTCTGGAGAACAACTTTGGAGGAGAAATTCATTATACCGATGGAACTACTGTAACTCGTCAATCTGATTTGGCACCGGGAGTTCAGAGTAACTGGGCCAAAGAATTTACAGTGGTATCAGGAAGTATGTATTTTGTTAATGTATCGGGTGATATTGATGAATACAAACAAAAACTGTTTAGAATAGACAGTAAAGATGAAACACCAGTAAGAGTATGTAATTTAAATGCTTCAGGAGATCAGATTCATAACTTAAGAAATCTGGGCGGAGATTTAGTATTTGCTGCATCGTTCAATAATCAGGTTTACAGTTACTCATATCGCAAAGCAAGTTTTGATCCTGTAGCTGATAAAGATAATCTGGAAATCGAATTCAGAACCCGTCAGGAAATTGAAGATGATAATGCAACTGCTGTTGACGATGTAGAGTACGCAAGCGTTACTATCTATCCAAATCCTGCATCAGATATGATTACCATACAAACAGTGGAATCAATTCTTAAAGTTCGTATTTACGATATGGCAGGAGCCTTGGTTAAAGTTGTTACTGAGCCTTCATCGAATCAGGTAAATGTATCGAATATTACTGCAGGAATGTATATTGTTGAAGTTACAACATCTGCAAGTAGTAATAAGGCTACCATTATTATTAAATAGAATAGGAGTGTTTACGGTGGTTTACTATCACCGTAAACACTTTTTCATTTGAATAATTCTTCAACTATTAGTGAAATAATGAAGCGATTAATAAACTACAAATCAATCATAGGCGTATTACTTTTTTGTTTTCCATTTCTGAGTCATGGACAAGAAAGTTTTGTAGCAACAGGAGGTGTTTTGGATGCAAATACACAGCAACCATTAGTAGGCGCCAACGTTGTAGAAAAAGGAACCTATAATGGAACCATAACAGATATAGATGGTAATTATCAGATAAAAATAAGTGTAGGAGATACTCTTGTAATTAGTTTTCTTGGTTATGAGAATCAGGAGTTTGTTGTAATCAACAAGGTGCCTGCTAAGATATTATTACAGGATGAAAGTCGGTTGTTGGATGACTTAGTTGTGGTTGGATATGGTGTTCAGAAAAAGAGTGATGTTACAGGGGCAATTGCCTCAGTAAAAGGAGAAGATATCAGTTCTGTTCCGGTAGCATCTGCAGTGCAAGCTTTGCAGGGTAAAGCATCAGGTGTTCAGATTGTTCAGAATACGGGTGCACCAGGAGCCAGTACCATGATTAAAATCAGGGGTACAGGAACGGTTAATGATTCTGATCCGCTCTATGTTGTGGATGGGTTTATAACGGATAATATTAATCATATAAATCCTGCTGATATTGCCAATATTGAAATTCTAAAGGATGCAGCATCATGTGCTGTATATGGATCCCGAAGTGCCAATGGTGTTGTGTTAGTTACAACCAAATCGGGTGAGAGTGGCAAAACACGAATCACGTTCGATAGTTATATGGGATTTTCGAGTCCATGGCGTACCATACCTGTTATGAATACTCAGGATTATGCTTTGATGCTTGATTATATTAACGGGACCAGCGACTATTCTGCCGATGGTCAGTTGTATTATTCAAAAGATGATGCCGGATCTTTATATTTCGATGATCAGAAATTTCAAAGAATAGACACCATTGCACGTAATTCGCCGGATAGCTGGTGGGATGCAATTACACAAACCGGTATTAAACAGCAATATAACCTTTCTATCTCAGGAGGTAACGAAAAAAACAAGTACTTATTAAGTACCAGCTATTATAACGAAAAGGGGATTGTTAAAACATCCGATTTTTCAAGAATCAATGTTCGGTTAAATCTGAATAATAAGATCAGTCCATGGTTAACAGCCAATACCAATGTGATTCTAACCAATAATAATCAACAGGTTGTTCCACAGGGAAGTTCGGGTGTATTGAAACGTGCATTATATCAAAGTCCAATGGTTTATACTTACAACTCACGTGGCTATTATTCCGAAAATCATCCTATTGCAATGATAGAACGTTCGCATAATAGCAATGAGAATTACAGGGTTGATTTAAACTTTAGTTTAACAGCAAAAATGGGTGACTGGGCAAGTTATCAATTCAAAGTATCTGATTATGTGACCACACGTAAAGAGAGTAACTTTTCTGAGGTAGGTAAGTTGGAAGAAGATTTTTATATGCCATCCGACATATCAGCAGTTTATAAATACAGTAACCTGACAAATAAATGGGAGGTCAATAACCTGATTAACCTGTTTTATAATAATGAGGTTCATGATATCAATTTCTTGATTGGACAAACATTAGAAGGATTTAGCAATGAGTATACGAGTTCAACCAGTTATGGAACGGCAGATAATCAGGAAGCATCGCGATATCCGTCAAGTGCATTTGCAGGATTTGTAAATGATGGATATGCTCGCAACTGGTCGTCAATGGGCTTTGTAAGTCGTATTAATTATAGCTTATACGATCGTTACCTTCTTCAGGCAAACTTTAGAGCGGATGCATCTTCCATATTTGCTAAGTCTCAACGGTGGGGGCTTTTTCCATCTGTTTCGTTAGGATGGAAATTTAGTTCTGAATCATTTTTAGAAAATGTCGATTGGCTAACCATTGGTAAAATCAGATTAGGTTGGGGACAATTAGGAAATAATCGTATTGATGAATTATCACGATATACATTGATCGACACCGGTACCAATGGATCATATGGCTATCCGTTTGGCGTTGGAAACCATGTGATTTATGCAGGGATGGCGTCGTCTTCACTAGGTAATTCGGATATTGTTTGGGAAAAAACCGAGACTTTTAATGCCGGATTGGATTTAAGCATGTTTCGCAACAGACTTACCACAACCATCGAAGTGTTTGATAAACTGACTTCAGATATGTTATTACGGGTACCAATTAGCGTTTCGGCCGGAGTAAGTAATGCCCCAATGACTAATGCCGGATCTGTAAGTAACCGAGGAATAGAATTCAATGTGAATTATAAAGGATCGATCAGAAAACTTAAGTATGATTTAGGTTTCAATATCTCACATATCAAAAATGAAGTAGTTAGTTTGGGTACAGGAAATGAACCAATTTATGGATCCTATTTGTCAGAATCAAGCATTCTGGATTTTGTTACCAAAACAGAAGTGGGGCGACCTATTGGTAGTTTTTATGGATATGTTACCGATGGAATCTTTAACACTTACGAAGAAATAGAAGCAAGTGCTCAATATGAAGCCGATAAGAATAGTTTTGAGCAAATAGCGCAACCAGGTGATTTTAAATTCAAGGATTTAAATGGCGATAATGTTATTGATTCAGAAGATCGAACATTTCTCGGATCACCACATCCTGATTTTATGTTTGGAGTGCCGATTGCTCTAAGCTATAAAAATTTCGACCTGAATATTTTCTTTTATGGACAATATGGCAATAAGATATTTAATGTAATGGATTATTATCTGAGCAATGCGGCTAACGGAAATGTTTACGCCGATTTAAGAGATAATCAATGGTCGGGGCAACTTCGTGAAGATCGTGCTTATTTTCCTTTAAATACTACTGGCGCAACGGTACCTGATTTGAGAACATCAGATAGAAACAGAAATTTCAGATCGTCAGATTTTCTGGTACAGGATGGTTCATATATCCGATTACAGGATGTTCGACTCAATTATAATTTTAATGAAGCTGTTTTAAATCGTTTATCATTAACTGGTTTATCAGTGTTTATTGGAGCCAATAACTTGTTTACCTGGACTAAATACAAAGGGTTTGACCCTGAGGTGGGTAAGGTTGTTGGTACCGACGGCAATAACCTGGCATTGGGAGTGGATCATGGTAATTATCCTCAATCCAGAACATTTACTATTGGATTTAAAATCAGTTTATAAAATAGTTGCAATGAAGAAAATAAGTTTATTTCAATTATTCATATTATCCGTTTTTGCATTAACATTTTCAGGGTGTCAGGATTTTCTTGAGAAAGAAGTGTTAGGACATGCAACGGATGAGAATTTCTATAATACTAAATTTAAGTTACAGGCTGCTTTGGATGCTACTTACAATGTGCTGCAGACAGATCAGTTTAATTCTTGTGACTGGAGATTTGGAGAAGCATGTGGTGATGATGTTTGGGGAGGAGATGAAAGTCTGACCAGCCAGCAGGGGCAGTTGTCTCATTTCTTGTTTAATACTTCCAATGACTGGATTTTAAGTAGGTATGAGATTAATTATGAAGGTGTAAATAAAGCCAATCAGGTAATTGCGAATGCCCATCGGGTTCAACTGTCAAATGATGATTACTCTGAATACAAGGAAGTTCGTCAGATTCTGGGACAAGCTAAATTTTTAAGAGCATTGTTTTATTTTAATCTGGTAAAAACCTATGGTGGAGTTCCTATTCGACCAGAGAAAGAGTCCATTGATAGTCTGATAGTTCCACGAAGTACCGCAGAAGAGGTATATGCTTATATAGAAAAAGACCTAAGAGAGGCTGCAATTATGTTACCGGCTCGTTTTACGGAATCAAATGCTGGTAAAGCAAGTGCAGCATCTGCAGTAGCTTTATTGATGAAGACATTACTTTATCAAACTACACCTGGAGAACCATCTGATGAATGGGATGAAATAGTGAAACTGGGAGGTTACTTTGTTGATGGTGATGATATGACCTATGGATCAATCCTAAATTATGATGGAGGAGAAGATTGGGAGACATTGAGAAAACGGTTGTGGTTTAAACCGGAGGAAGTAAACGGAGCAACAGATCCTTATGAGACAACAGCCACTTTACTACCTCAGTTAAACAATGCTTACACATTAGAATATGTTGATTACATGGGAGCCAGTATCACATATGATGAAATGTTTTATCAGACTGGTGAGTTTAACGGCGGGTCAGTGTTTGAAATCGTGTTTAAAGAATCAGCTGATGGTTCCGGTGGTGATGTGAATGAGGGAAGTGGGGTATACGGAAGCATGTGGTATAGTCCACCCGTTGTGTTTACCAATGCCAGCCTGATTGATGATATTTTTGGAAACGACCCTCGCAGAACATTGTGTCTGACTCATAATGATTATGCTCCTGATGGTGGTGTTTGTTTTTGCGGGCCAGGAAAATATGTAACCCTTAAATGGTATACTCCTGTCAAAGAGAGACCTCAATATGGTGGTGATAATGGTAAGAACAGGCGTTTGATTCGTTTCCAGGAAGTGGTTTTGACTTATGCTGAAGCCCTAAATGAAACGGGGAATAGAGAAGCAGCCCTTATTCATTTAAATAGAGTTAAAACAGAAGCGAATACAATTAATGGTACATCCACTTTATATATTGCTGGTGGCTACGGTTATATGAGAGACCAGATTTGGAGCGAAAGAAGAAAAGAACTTTGTTTCGAATGGGATCGATTCTTCGACTTGGTTCGTCAACGAAGAGCAGCTGAAGTAATCAAAGAATATGGAGCCAACAGGGCTAATAAGAGGGGGTATTATTTTAGAAAAGGGGTGAATGAATTGTTTCCAATTCCTCAAAAGGAAATTGATATTTCAAATGGTGTCATCACTCAAAACCCTGGATATTAATTTGTAATTGATATGAAAATGAAAAATAGATTATATTCTTTTCTGATAGTCATTACTGTATTAGTATTGGCCTCTTGTGAGAAAAATGAAACTCCTTCTGATCCGTTGGCAATGTTTTCAATCAGTAGTAGTGATTTGGAAGTTAATGAATCAATGGAAATTAATTTCACCGGTCAAGCCGATCAGGTAGTTATTTATACCGGAGATATATCGCATAATTACGATCTGATTACAGAGAGTAATACCGGATTTGTTGTAAATAAAAACTACTTCACGTATGCATTTGCCACTCCAGGTAAATATAAAGTGGTTTGTGTTGCTTCTACCTATAATGATTTAGCTGAAGATCTGAAGCGTGATACGACCTCAGTTATGGTTACTGTTATCGATGACAATACCAATATTGATAATATCTCATGCAACCAGATTGTATATGATGAGGTTTTTGCCAATCGACTGAATGATGAATGGTTGATGGTACTTCCGCGTAAAGTGAAATTTAAAAATTATCAGGTTCCGGTTTCTTTATCGCAGCGTCTAAAGTTCTATACCGAATCGGACTCAATGAAGTTGTTTATCAATGATGAAGAATATAACCAAACAACTAAGTATGATTTAAGCGAAGTTCTTGATATCAGTGTTCAATCGAATGAAGGAACGAATCGTAGTTATGCTTTATATACAGCCTATTATCCCGAATTTTCTTCATTTAAAATAAATGGTGTTTCCGGTACTATTGTCAGAGATGATTATGTGTATGGTAGTTTTGAAGTCAATGTAGTATTACCTGCAGGTACAGACCTGACTAATCTTACTCCTGAATTTACAACTACGGCTGTAGACGAGAAGGTGTATGTCAATTCAATAGAGCAAACATCAGGCTTATCAGTGATTGATTTTAGTTCAGAGGTTACATATACAATTCAATATTCCTTAGAGAATAAGCCGGAAATGGTTGCAGAGACAAAAGTTAAAATAAATGTTGCTGCTGAATAGAACAAATTGCGATTTAATGTAAGTGAATTTCAATACTTTCTTGTATAGAATGTATGCGAAGATTCTGAAATAACAGAAATAAGATGAGTAAAATAAAGATATTATTGATTTTGGGTATTGTGTTTTTATCAACATGTTTGGTACAGGCACAAACCTGGAACAATCCTTTAGTACTTCCGGAAGAGTGGAACCTTTATGGAATTGGGGATCCGTACCTTTTAAAATACAAGGGAGAATACTACCTGTATTGCAGTACCCGTGATGATATGACTGGAGTTAAATGTTGGTCGAGTCGCGATTTGGTAAACTGGAATTATCAGGGATTAGCCACAACAGAATCTGTAACTAAAGGAGCCTATGCACCTGAGGTTATTTATTACGACGGTAAGTTCTACATGTATACTTCGCCAGCCGGAAATGGACATTATGTTCTTAAGGCAGATGCTCCAACTGGTCCTTTTACTCTGGCAACAGGTAATGTTGGGAATTCTATCGATGGATCTGTATTTATTGAGGATGATGGTTCAATGTATTTCTATCGGGCCGGCTCATCAGGTATCTTTGGTCACAGTATGTCATCGCCAACAAATATTGGCAGCCCGGTTCAGATTAATGCTTATATGAATGGTTGGACAGAAGCACCTTGTGTGATTAAACGCAATGGTATCTATTATATGCAATACACAGGTAATCATGTTATATCACCCGGGTATCGTATTAATCATGGTCGCTCAAGTACGGGTCCTTTAGAAGGGTTTTCGCCAATAGATGAGTTAAATCCGTATATTGTTTGTTCTGAAGGAGATGTACAGTCTTTGGGGCATGGAAGTCTGTTTATAGGTCCCGATCTCGACTCATACTATATCACCTACCATAATAAAGTAAGATCATACAGCACCGGTCCATTGCGACATGTTAATTTCGACAGGATTGCCTGGAATGGAGAACTGATTTTAGCTATGGGCCCAACAACTTTTAGTAAACCCGTTCCGGAGATGCCTGACTTTTACGATTATTTTGATGCAAATAGTATTGGAGATACCTGGCAAACTATTGCAGGAAGCTGGCAAATAATGGATGGAGTTCTGATTCAGGATAATTTAAGTGGTACAACAGATGATTTACTGCTAATTTCAGATGAACCGGCAGCTAGTTATACGGCTGAGTTTAATCTTCAAACAATCAATTCAAACGGCAGTGATTCTTACAATGGAGTTGTATTTAATTACATTGATGATAATAATTACGGCAGAGTTATACTCAATGCTAATGCCAATACAATTGAAATAAATACGAAGGTAAGTGGAGTGTGGGGATCACCAATAGTGCAAAGTATTGCCAATGTAGTGGATATTAGTAAATGGAATACCATCAGGATTGAAAAGAATCTTGACCAGGTAAAAGTCTTCATGAATAACATGTTAAAAGCCGAGGTTGCTAGTACTTCTACTGAAGGCAAGCTGGGATTAATTAGCTACGCATCAGAAACGCACTATGATTTTTGTGCTTTTTCAAATAAAATAAACGGAAGCGGAGTTTACGATGCCTATAAACCTGTTCCTGGAAGAGTGGAAGCCATTCATTATAATCAAACAAATGGATATAATGAGGTAAACCCAACCGGTACTGTTAATTTCAGACATGATAATGCCAAGGTTACAGCCATAGGACAAGGGAGATATGCTTTAGGTATGGCAAGTGTCGGTAATTGGTATGATTATAATTTAAATGCTGAATATGCCGGTAAGTACGTTATTGGAATAAAATATGCCGCTGTTGCTGAATGCACGGTGAGTTTATCAACGTCAGAAGGTAAATTATGCGATGATATTATTCTTCCTGCTACTGGTGGAGGTTTTAAAACAGTAGTAACAGAACCCATTTCCTTAGGTCAGGGATTCAACACTGTTAAGTTGACAATTGAAGCGGGACAAGCCGCCTTTTATCATTTCAAATATGAGCAACAGGAAAGTGTTGAAAGTTATTCTGATAGTTTTACTTCTGTTTATAATAATTGGAACTACGAAGATGGCACCTGGCTTATTGAAGATAAAACAGCTTTAGTTGATGGTACAGGTAAGCGCACGGTAGGAAGCATAAACTTGAGTGACTATGCCGTTGAGGTTGATGTAAAATATAATAATGGTACAAATGCCGGTCTAATCTTCAGGGTTAAAAATCCGGCTCAAGGTGGAATTGGTGACGATCCTCAGCTTGGGGCCGATTTTCTACAAGGTTACTATGTTAATATTACATCCACGGGAGCTTCTTTGGGTAAGCATAATTACAACTGGCAAGGTTTGGCAAACTATTCGGGTACAACACATAATATCGGTCAATGGTATCACCTCAAAGCTGAAGTAAGAGGGGCTAATATCAAGATTTACATTGATGATATGGATCATCCGGTGATTGATTATACCGATGCTGATCCTTTTATAACCGGGAAAGTGGGTTTACGTTCCTATTATACCAATGCTAATTTTGACAATTTCACTATCTATGATATTAACTCTGAATCTTCGGTGTTAAATGAGGATGTTTGTTACTCAATCATTTCCTGTTATTCTGATAATGTAATTGCTGTAAATCCAACAAACTCAAATGAGATTACACAGGCTGTTCTTGATGAAAATGATCCTTATCAACAATGGAAGTTTAAAAAAGCCAGTTCTTACTGGTCTATCATCAATAAAGGTTCAGGAAAATATTTGACAATTAATGATCTGGATGCTGTTATCACTTCATCGTATGCACAGCAAAAGCAATTTTTTTGGAATGTTAATGAGGTTGAAGTGGGAAAGTACAGTATTGTAAATTTGGATAGCGGAGAGAGTTTAATGTTGGCAGAAGGGGAGTCAAATGCCGGAACTTCCATTTTGCAAGGGGCATATTCGGGTTTGGAAGAACAAAAGTGGAAATTCAACTATTTGTTCCGCGATGATGTATCGACTGCAATCAATCAGCCCAGTATTTCATCTTCCTCAATTGTTGTATCACCTAATCCGGCCAGAAATTTTTTTGAGATAACCTCCGAACAGCCAATTCAATCCATAAAGGTTTTTGATGTGAACGGGATTTTTATTCAACAATATTTAGTGGAAAATCTCAATGCCTATAGTGTGAGTTGTACTGATTATACAAAAGGAGTATATGTTATCTGGGTCATTACAGAAGTGGGTGACGACAAACAAAGACTTGTGATTATTTAATCTTTTAAAGGTAGGATAAGCCATTTGTTTTATGGTTCATTAAACCTGATGAAAGTATGTTAATTGAAATGAATAAAAAGCTAAATAAAACTAAGTATATGAAACTAAATAATTTAATTGGGTTACTAGTTGTTTTCTTTTTGGGAGCATGTAATTGCCCGCAAACAGAAACTTGTGATACTAAAAGTCAGGTAATAAATACCAGATGGACTAAAGAACAAGCCAAAAATTGGGGCGAAGAGAATGGATGGTTGAGAGGAAGTAACTTTAACCCAAGTACTGCTATCAACCAATTAGAAACCTGGCAGGCAGAATCATTTGATACAGCAACCATAAATCGTGAGTTGGGCTGGGCCGAAGAGATCGGAATGAACTGTATGCGTGTTTATCTTCATCATGTGGCCTGGGAAGTTGATAAAGAGGGTTTTAAATATCGCATGAATCAATATCTAAGCATTGCAGACAGTCACGGTATTAAAACAATTTTTGTTTTTTTTGATGATTGTTGGAATGTGACGTATAAAGCAGGTAAGCAACCTGATCCAAAACCGGGAGTTCATAATTCAGGTTGGGTACGCGATCCGGGTGATTTGATTTTTCTTGATGAAAATTTAATGCCTCTTTTAGAAGAATACGTAAAAGATGTATTGACAACTTATAAGGATGATAAACGAATAGCTATCTGGGATTTATACAACGAGCCAGGAAACAATGGTTTAAAAAACAGTTCAATGCCTTTGTTGCGCAATGTATTTAGATGGGGTTGGGAAGTTCGTCCGTCACAACCATTGTCTGCAGGTGTTTGGAATGTAAGATTGACAGATTTGAATAAATTCCAGATTGAAAATTCTGATATCATTACCTATCATAACTATCAGGGACCGGAAAAACATCAGGCTGCAATTGATAGCTTGAAAAAATACGACCGTCCAATGGTATGTACTGAATATATGGCCAGAAGAAATAATAGTTATTTTCAAAATATCATGCCTATTCTGAAAAATGAGAATGTGGGCGCTATTAACTGGGGTTTGGTCGCAGGAAAATCAAACACAAAATATGCCTGGGATGAGCCAATACCTGATGGTTCTGAACCTGCTCTTTGGTTTCATGAGATTTTTCATCCTGATGGAACACCTTATAGTCAGGAGGAAGTTGATTTGATAAAATCATTAACATTAGGAGAATAAATTATAGTATAAATTTTCATAAAACATTATAAAGTAATATTTATAATTAGAATGTAACTATAGCTAAGTTAAAAAGGGATTGGTATAAAAGCTGATCCCTTATTCTGTTTTAAATTAGTCAATGAAATTTTGTGTGGACTTTGTATTAACATACGATTCAGACAAAAAAAGAATAAATAAGAGAAATTGCTGTTGTAGAATGTGTAGGTGCTGTTTGTTGAGAAATTAAAGCTGAAAACTAATTTCAATATTTAAGGTTCCTTCTGGATGTTGTAACGAAGCTTAAGTGTTGTAATTTAGAGTATTAATAATATATAACTAACCTAATAATCCTCCTCCAATGAATTTAATTATAAAAAGAACGGTTTTATTTCTGATTATAATATTGTCGGCTTATTCTCAAACGTCTTTTGCCCAATCAGAAACCTGGAATGCTAACTGGATATGGACGAGTGATATGGGTCCAAATAATACATGGGTCAATATCAGAAAGAAGGTAACACTCAATTCAAAACCAATCACAGCTGTAACCCGAATAGCCGCGGAAAATAAATACTGGTTGTATATAAATGATTCACTGGTAATCAATGACGGTGGACTGGATACCCGACCGGATTTGCAAAATACCTACTACGACGAGATTGATTTGGCGCCTTATTTAAATAGTGGTGACAATATAATATGTGCCTTGGTTTGGCATAAAGGAGGACCCAATTGCTATACCCAGCGAACAATTGAAAATGGAGGATTTCTTTTCGAATCAAATCTTACCGGCACAACAGCAAATAAAATTCTATCAGACAAAACATGGAAGATTAAAGTTGATTCAGCTTTTGCAAGGGGTGTATTAAGATATAAATATGATGTTACCGGAAAGGTAACTTTTAGTAATGATAACTTTGGTGGTGATCCGCTTGAAGGAGTTGTAAAATATGGATATTACAGGCCAGCTGGTAGCTCAATGCCCTTTATAAAATGTGCCGAAGAAAACGAATCATTCGATTTACCCGGGAGATGTGAAGTTGCTTATGGCAATACAGAATCTCCTTTACGAATCTGGAACTCCTTTAAATGGTTGGCTCATCCGGTAACGTACGATGCCCGGCTTGAAACTAAAGGCTGGCATGCATATAGTTATGATGATTCAACCTGGGAACAGGCAACAGAGAAAGGTATACCTCCAATGGGACCCTGGAATAAGCTGGTTAATCGTACCATTCCAATGTGGAAAGATTATGGCTATTTAGAGTTTACCAACCAGTCAGAATTACCAACAACGATCTCTAATAATCAGAACATCGATGCAATGCTTGATAATAATATTCAAGGAATGCCATATTTTAAAATTAAAGCGCCTGCAGGTGTTCATGTTCGTATGGTATTAAACGAATATTACTATCAGGATTATATCACTAAAGAAGGAGTTCAGGATTTCGAATGTTTTGCATGGCAAAATTCAAGTAGTCATAAAGTGCAATTTCAGTTTAGTAATGTAAGCGGATTGATTGAAATAATGGATCTAAAGTTTCATCAGACAGCATATAATACTCAGATTTTGGGTTCTTTTGACTCGAATGATACCCTTTTGAATAAATTATGGGAGAAGTGTAAAAATACTTCACTGGTATGTATGCGCGATTACTTTTTCGATTGTCCTGATCGCGAACGTGGCCAATGGTGGGGTGATGTATCAGAACAGATTCTTTATGCCTTTTATATTTATGACCAGCAAAGTGCCTTGCTTTCTAAAAAAGCCTATCGCGAACTAATGTATACCCAAAAAGAGGATGGATCGCTTTATACCACGGCTCCGGGCACCGAGTTTCATTTGCCGGATCAGAACCTGGCTGCAGTCTCAATGCTTTGGAATTATTATTTGTATACTGGTGATAAAGAATTGCTGGAGGAGCTTTATCCATATATCAAAAAATATATTGGATACCTGGTCTCAACTTCAAATGAAGAAGGTATGTTAATTCTTCAGGATAAGGTTTGGAATTGGATGGATTGGGGTGGAAATATGGACATTCAGACAGGAAGTGCAAATGCAATCAGCAATGCTATTTATAGTGTTTTGTTAACCAATGTCATAAAAATTGCAGGCACTATTGATATGACTGATGATATAGCCTATTATAAAGGGTTAAAAGACAATGTTCAAAGTCATTTCAACGAATATTTCTGGAACGGTGACGCGTATGCTTTCCATAATAAAGAAGGTGAACAATCAAAAGTAGTTGAAGATCGTACAAATGCTTGGGCGGTGCTTGCCGGGTTTGCTGATGAAGATAAAAAAGAGAAAGTCCTGGAAATATTAAAGACCCGGTATGTTGCCAGTCCATATCAGGAGATGTATATCGATATGGCCATGTTACAACTTGATCCTGTTGCTACCTTAAATCGGATCAGAAGTCGCTACAAAGCAATGGTTGACAGCTGGTCATCAACATTATGGGAGGAGTTTCCTGCAAAGGGAAGTACTAATCATGCATGGTCGGCCGGACCTCTTTATAATTTGAGTGCATTTTATCTGGGAGTTAAACCTATAAAACCTGCATACTCTTTATATGAGTTTTCGCCAATACTTGGTGACCTTACTACTATTTCAGGTACCGTTCCAACTTTGCATGGAACTATATCAGCTTCGGTTAGTCTTGATAAAAAAGCTCGAAGTTTAACCCAAAAGATTTTGTCACCAGATAATACAATGTGCCTTGTTTGTATTCCCAAAGAGGTTCTTGCCAGCAGTAAAAAAGCAAAAATCACCGTTAATTCTGTTACTGTTTGGCGTAATAATAGGTTAGTTTCTAAAGTAAAAGGGGTAGAATTTGATAGTGCAGATGAATCTTATGTTAATTTTAAGGTGAGTCCGGGCGAATATACTTTTGTTAGTTCCGTTAAATGATCTATTTCAGATGTGAATAAAAGAACCTTAGATCTAATAAAATCATTAACTTTGATTAGATAGTAATGAATATGTTCATTGAAATTTAAATTATTGATTGATGAAAAATAATGTTTTAGCATTCTTTATGATTGGAATTTTAAATTTGTTCATAGTTCCAACACAAGCAAAGGATTATAAAATAAGTTCCCCTGATGGTAGCATAATAACATCAGTAACCGTTGGCGAAGATATTGCCTGGTCGGCTAGTGTAAATGGTCAAATGTTATTTGATCATAATAAATTAGGGTTAGAATTAAATGGAAAAAACCTTGTAACATCGCCAAAGGTTTTAAAGAAAAAGACAAGCTCTGTATCCAATGTGGTGAAGGTACCTGTACCGGTAAAAACTTCAACAATAAAGAATGAGTATAACGAGCTTAGATTATTATTTAATAATGATTTTTCAATCAGTTTCAGAGTCTTTAATAATGGTATTGCTTACCGATTTGAAACGTCTAAAGATGGAGAGGTGATTGTTAATAATGAGCAGGTTGATCTTAATTTTGCAAATGATTTTCCTATTTTATTTCCTGAAGAACAATCATTACTTTCTCATTATGAACGTTTATACATCGAGGATAAATTATCATCTTTTGAAGAAGGTAAATTTTGTTCGTTGCCAACCGTTGTAAAAGGTGGCGATAATATTAAAATTGGTATAACAGAAGCAGATTTATATGATTATCCCGGTTTATTTTTAGAAGCTACCGGCAAAACAGTTTTGAAAAGTAAGTTTCCAAAAGTTATTCTGGAGTCTGTCGAAAAAGGTGACCGAGGTATTGAAATTAAAAAGAGTGCAGATTATATAGCAAAGACGAATGGAACCAGAACATTTCCATGGAGGGTATTTATGATTAGCCGTGAAGATAAAGAGCTGGTTGAAAACCAAATGGTATATTTATTATCGAGACCTTGTGAACTGGACGATGTTTCATGGATAAAACCGGGTTTGGTTGCCTGGGACTGGTGGAATGACAATAATCTGCACGGGGTTGATTTTAAGGCCGGAATCAATAATCAGACTTACAAATATTACATCGATTTTGCATCGAAATATGGTATTCCTTATATCATTCTGGATGAAGGATGGTCGAAGACCACAACTAATGTATTGGAGCCAAATCCTGAGATTGATATTCCTGAGCTGGTAGCTTACGGAAAAGAAAAAAATGTGGATATTATCCTTTGGTCATTATGGGGACCAATCGATAAAGATATGGATAGAATACTGGATCGTTTTAAAGAATGGGGAGCGAAAGGTATTAAAGTTGACTTTATGGCTCAGGCAGGACAGGAAATGGTAAATTACTATGAAAGGGTTGCCAAAGCCTGTGCCGAACGCAACTTGTTGGTTGATTATCATGGAGCTTATAAGCCTTCAGGACTTCGCAGGGCGTATCCAAATATTGTGAATTATGAAGGAGTGAAAGGACTTGAAAATACCAAATGGACAGATATTATCACACCGGAACATGATGTAACATTACCTTTTACAAGAATGTTGGCTGGTCCGATGGATTTTACCCCAGGTGCAATGCACAATGCTCATAAAAAGGATTTTACTGCAAGTTTTTCTAATCCTATGAGCTTGGGAACAAGATGCCATCAGATTGCCATGTATGCAGTATATGATGCTCCACTGCAAATGTTGAGTGATAGTCCTTCTAATTATTACAAAGAAAAGGAATGTACTCAATTCATCAGCCAGTTTAAAACTGTTTGGGATGATACCAAAGTGCTTGATGCAAAGGTTGGTGATTATATTGTTACTGCTCGTAAAAGTGGTTCTGACTGGTATATTGGAGCCATGACAGATTATGATGCAAGGACTTTAAAAATTGATCTTTCCTTTTTAGAAGATGGTGAATATGAGATTGAGATTATGCAGGATGGATTGAATGCAGGTAAGGCTGCTGTTGATTATGTCCATCTCAAAAAGAATGTAAATAAAAGCTCAGAACTTGAAATTCCAATGGTCTCAGGTGGAGGATGGGCTGCAATTTGCAGAAAACTTTAGTAACGATTAAAGCTGTTTAAACAGGAATAATGTAATTATTAAAAGTTGACAGTCAAAATACAGAAGAATCATAAAATTTAACTCTTTTAGAGACCTGTTTATGATAGCAGGTCTCTTTTTATTTAATTCAATAGCTATGAACTGTTTAAGAAGATACTTTTATTTTCTATTTGCCTTAGTTACTCTTTGGGGTTGCAATGCAGAAAAAACAAAGAATGTAAAACCCAATGTTATTATCATTTACACTGATGACCAGGGGGCGATTGACTTAAACAGTTTTGGAGCGCATGACCTGGTAACGCCGAATATGGATAAGCTGGTTAATAGTGGAGTTAAATTTACCCAGTTTTATGGTGCTCCTATTTGTTCGCCTTCCCGGGCTGGACTGCTAACCGGCAAAACACCTCAGCGAGCAGGAGTTCCCGGTAATGTGAGCGATTTAAGTGATGAGGCCGGAATACCCACAGAACAATATACTATAGCGGAAATGTTTAAAGATGCCGGTTATAAAACAGCTCATATTGGTAAATGGCATTTAGGTCAAGGGAAAGATAAACAGCCCAATGCTCAGGGATTTGATTATTCTTTTGGTCATTTGGTTGGATGTATTGACAATTATTCTCATTTCTTTTATTGGTCAGGACCTAATCGTCACGATTTGTATAGAAATGGGGAAGAAGTATTCTATGCTGGTGAGTATTTTCCCGATTTAATGGTAGAGGAAGCTTCCTCTTTTATGGAAGATAATAAATCAAAGCCATTCTTTATGTATTTTGCCATTAATATGCCTCATTATCCCTATCAGGGATCACCAGAATGGTTGAAGTATTATCAGGAGAAAGGTGTTGCTTATCCAAGAGATTTATATGCTGCCTTTTTATCAACCCAGGACGACGAAATAGGTAAGTTAATGAATAAACTGGAAGAGTTAGGTTTAAAAGAAAATACCATTGTTGTGTTGCAGGCCGATAACGGATTTTCAAGAGAAGAAAGAGCTCATCGTGGAGGAGGAAATGCGGGTGTTTACAGAGGATCAAAGTTTAGTTTGTTTGAAGGAGGTATTCGTGTTCCGGCTGCTATAAGTTGGCCTAAGAATATTAAAAGTGGAGAAACCAGAAATCAGTTGGCTGTAAATGCTGATTGGATGCCAACACTTGCTGATCTTTGTAATATAGAGCTTGATAGATCAGGGTTAGATGGAAAGAGCTTAGTTTCGCTTATCCAAAATATTGATGATTCTACAAAACATCAAACCTTTTGCTGGAAATCAGGCAGAAGTTGGGCAGCTAGAAAAGGAGACTGGAAATTACTTGGTTATCCGTTTGAGCAAGGAGTTAAAATTGCGGAATCTGATTCTTTGTTTCTCGTAAATCTAAGAGTTGATCCTGGTGAAACAAATAATCTAGTTCAAACACATCCGGAAATTGTAAAAGAGTTGCAGAATCAATATGATACTTGGTTATTAAGGCAGTACGAATGAGATTTACGTTTTTTAAGCTGAATAAATTCTACCTTTAGGTTTTTCTTTGATCTAAAAATTAAAATCTATGATATCTGTTCGAATGAAATTTGTTATTGCTGCTACAATCTTCATTACTGCTCTTAACTCAGTTAGTTCTCAAACGAATAAAGTCAAGATGGCTTTTATTGGCAATAGCATTACTGCCGGGGTTTATGATTACAAAAAATCAGATATAAACGAATCCTATGCTACTAAGTTTGCTAAGTTAATGCAGGAGGTTTATGGTGATACTTTAGAGACCTTTAATGCCGGAGTTTCAGGCCGGACACTAACAAAACACGGACCAGCTCCCATCTGGAATGAAGATGTATTTGAAAAGGCTTTGAAATATCAACCAGATATTTGTTTGATTGCTCTGGGTACAAACGATTCTAAGCCTTCGCTTTTTGATATGGTTCAGAAAGAGTTTTATAACGATTACCAGAATATGATTGATACTTTCAAGAGTGTTAATCCAGACATTGTATTTATTGTTTGCTTACCACCACCGATCTGGGAAGGTCATCCGTATTCTCCAAAAGATCCTCATAACGATACATTGTTAGTAAAGTATACCATCCCATTAATCGATTCAATTGCTGTAACAAATGATCTTTTGGTTGTTGATTTTTACACTACTTTTATTGGCAAATCACAATACTTTACAGATAAACTTCATCCCAACCCGGAGGGAAGTAAAGAAATGGCAAGGCTCTTATTTGACAGGTTTAGAAAAGAAGATTTGATTCATAAAGCATTGAAGATGAAAAATTCAGTTATAATCTATAATAATTAATTAATGAAATGTTTTAATGTAAGATTCGGATCACAATTTTAATATCGTCTTATACTCTGGTATAATTTTAAATTCCTTTATTTCTAAATATTTTCCTTTTGTAAACTCCGGTACCTTATTCAGATCTTTCAGGTAGCTGTAATCGGAGTACATAGGATGAAAGACAAATACCATCTGATCATCTTTCAATTCCGAAGCAAAGCTTTTTAAGCTGAGTTCCCATGTACGGTTGTGGTAGAAATGATCGGTTATCATCTTGCCGTTGATAAAAGCAAGACCTCGGTCACCAATATAATCTATATCAACAAAAACATCATTAAGGTTAGAGATGTCGGATTGTAGTTGTAATGTATATTTTCGCGAAGTTGCTTTTTCAATAACTACTTTGGGCTTAACTTCAATAAATTTAATGGTGTATGAGTCAAATCCTTTATAAATAGTTTTACCTTTTTTAATGTTTGCTGATGAAGATGCTAAATCACTCTTTTGATTAGGGAAGATGTGAATTTCATTTTCCGTTTCTCGTGTAATGAATTGAAATTCATCTGTATCTTCCAGAATTAAAGCCTCTGAAATATATAAGCTCTCTTTTATTTTGGTTGCGTTTACAGCCATATCTTCAGGAAGAACCAGAATGCTAGTTTCATTGGCAGTAAATGAAAAAGGAGCCGAATTTTTCGTATACACTTTTTTCATTCCACTAACTTGAGCAACACTTGCATTATTCAGTTTCGATATTTTAGTTTCGGCCGGGAAATTAATCTCAGCATCTATTCCGGTAATACTATGAAAAATATAATAATTCATCTTCTGTTTTTTCAGGATTGTAAGCGGCTGAACAGTGGCTGATTTAATCAGTGTTTTTTCAATCTGTAGATTAAAAGGTAATATGGCACTGGTTGTTTCTGCAACGTCAAAGGTTCCTTTCGAAGGGAACGAGATGGTCTCATTTTTAGCTTGAATATTGATGTGTACATCTTCAATATTCTGCATATCGATGTGATCCTGGAAATTGATGATAAACAGGAATCCTGAATTACCGTATGAGCGAACTGCATATCGTAATGTTTCTGTGTTATCAGCCTTGATACTAGCGTTTGTTTCGGGTAAAACCGTTTTCATCGGAGCCAGAACATCGCTGTAAGCATCTAGAAACATATGCAGCATGCGTAGATGTTTAAAATGGTAGCGCAGTTGTCCGTATTGCCCGATAGGAGCCTGAAAATCGTAGTTGATCCGGGGTATTCCGTTTGCTTCTTCATTATAATATTTGCCATCAAACACCGGAGTCGACCCACCGTGATACATGTAATATCCAATACCGTTGGAGCCGCTTCCAATAATGCGGGTCATCAATGGATTCACACTTCGGTAATCAACCACAGGGCGGCGAGAATATTTAACCTGAATACCAGGACCTATCTCAGCTGAGATGGAAGGGTAGAGGTCGGTATCGTAGCTTACCGGGCTGTAATCCGGATTTTTTCTGATGTCTTTAAAAAGATAAAAGCCTGACGGACGAGGATCAGACCAGAAAGGATAGGCATAACCTGCCGTAACCGGTAAGCTACCTTTTTCAACAATGGTGGCATTGCCCCAGCCTGTTGCAGTATAAATAGGTGTATCCAGCCCATTTTTCTTAGCCAGTTCTTTCAGTTTCGCCATATGTTGTTTACCGCATTCCGACCATGGATTAACGCCATCGGTAACGGTGATTTGAGTGTGCGAAAAAGCAGCTTCACGATCAGGAACCGTACCGTCTTTTTTGCTTCCCGGATACATAAATTCCCACGGTGCCGATGAGTGCTGATATTCGTTTTCGAGCTGAATGCCAATTACCGGACCGCCGTCTTTATACAAAAGACCGGCTGTTTGATTGCCAATCTCTCCATACAAACGGTCTACGTATCCCAGATACTCAGGAGCGTTGCTTCTTACTTCAAATGTTCTTCCGTAGAGCCAGTCGGGCAATCCTCCGTTACGCATTTCACCGTGACAGAACGGACCCACACGAACAATGGCATACAGCTGATGTTTTTCAATAAGCTCAAGAAACTTTTTCAGGTTCAGGTCACCGCTCCAGTCAAAAATGCCTTCTTCACGTTCGTGAAGATTCCAGAATACATAAGTGGCTATGGTGTTAATGCCTCCGGCTTTCATCTTTAGTATTTCATCTTCCCAGTATTTCTCATCAAAACGGGCATAGTGAAACTCTCCAATAATCGGGAAGAAAGGTTTACCGTTTTTCTCGATATAATAACTGTTAACAGTAATTTCTTCTCCGGCAGGATTAGAACCACCCAGATCGAGATGGTCTCGGATAATTTCCTGCTCTGGCTGATCAATATTGATGGTATAAGTGGTTTGAGCTTCTATGCCTGATATCAGAAAAACTCCCAGTATAAATGTTGTTATCTTTTTCATATTTTATAGTTCTTGGTGTTGATATGCTCGTGTCTCCCGGCCTCAAAAAAAATGATTATTGAGATGCCGTATAACTTTAATAAGACCGGGAAGCTGAGAACTTGTTCGAAGATCACCCGGCCGCATTTAAGTTCTACAATAATCAGGAATCATTCTTTTTGCAGCCTTGATTTTCTTTGTTTCGTTTCTTGCATCAAGGTAAGAATTGAAAATCGTGAATTCCATTGAAAAACAAACAATGGATGAACAAATGAAAAGCCCATCGGCTTGAGATAAATTAACTTATGCAATTTCATAACACATATCCAATTTATCTTCATAAAGATTAATTATGGATCTTCCCGTACATATGATTTCCACCCTTCCCGTTCTTTCTTCTCAAAAAGCTCTTCCACAACTTCATATTTAATATCAGAAGCAGGAGAAAACTGATCGGATGTCATATAGTAGAGTATGCTTTGCTTCAACTGACGAGCCACAGGTCTTTCATCCATATTATCTGACAGATCAATGCTGCAAACCATCAACTTTCCTTTGCTGACTTTCGCTTCAAAAAGCATGGCCAATCTGCGATTCATAAACCATGTATCGATGGGTTGAATCAACGGACGAAAATCTTCAGGGAAATATTCCAGATTTATGGTCTGTTGCAGGTTATCAATTTCCCACCACTGCATATCGCTGTAATAATCCGTCGGGAAATCGTTAAACACAGGATGTTCATTTTGAATTAATATTCCTGTTGTATGTGGCGGACGCATCCGAAACCACGATGTATTCCAGAAAACAGGAGTGTGATGCTGAACCACATCTTTACCGTTTTCAACTTTACCTGCAACCAGAAGAAGCACCGATTTGCCTTCATCCAAAGCCTGTTTTGTTATTGCGTTAATCTGATCTGTAATAATCAGACCATCCGTTTTAATTTCAGGTTGAGATTCCGGATAAACCCATATATTCCATTGGTTTTCATATTCGCCGACAGATACAGCCAGCGTCAGCTGTTCGGCTTTTTTAGCAAAAGTTAGAGGAACTTCAATGTTACCAACCGGATTGTTATGACCAATTGCTATAGTTGAGGTATTAAAGCTTCCTTCTTTTACTACAGTAACTGAATCTCTTAGTAATTTCCATTTTACAGACTCATTCTTGATGATATTACCACTGAAATTTGCAATCTCGATAGCTGCTTTCAGGTTTTCGTTTGATTCGAAAGTGAATTTCGGTAGTCGGGCCAGTGGAACCACCTTGTTACAGAAGGCCGAAAACTCTTTGTCTGTGATATAACCCTTCTCATCCCAGAAAGCATCCAAAACACCTACCAACGCTGTTCCCTGTCCGCTGAAATCGTTTAATGATAATAACTGGAAACCTGCCAGATTGGGTGTTCGCATGGTTGCTTCAATCTCCTGTTTGTAGCACGATGCCTGCATCTTACCCGATGCCATCAGAAAATCGTCAGCTAAATCAGCCATATGATGATCGGCCAGATCTTCCTGAAACAGCTCAAAGTTTTTGGCTTTCAGTGAACCAGTGTATTTTTCAATCTCACTAAAATTGGGGAATACACACCATTGTCCCATTTCAAATGTAACATAGGGGCGTTCCTGATTTTCGGTTTTATCGCGGTAATCAAATTCCGATTCGGGTTGCTTGGTTGTCCACTCCAAACCTCGTGGAGGAGAACGAACAATAAAATCACTGTTATCTATAATTGCCCAGCTTCGACCGGTTGAAGCTCCTGTAAATACCCTTTGAGGATCGTATTTGCGAAAATGATCAACCCAGTTTTCGAGATAAGGCACATATTTACCCGATGGCTCGTTGCCGTATGCCATCATACAAAATGACGGATGGTTACCGTAAGTGTCGATGATGCGTTTAGTTTCGTCCATCAGGTATTGATCAACGGGTTTGCCATAGCCCAGCGAAGTGGAATATTTTGCCCAGCTCGGACCTTCCACTTGCAAGTAAAAGCCGGCTCTGTCAGCCGACTTAAAAGCTGCTTCGGGTGGGCAATAGGAATGGAAACGCATATGATTCAAACCAAACGACAGACAGATTTCGAAGATTCGATCCCATTCAGCTTCATCTGTTGGTGGATAACCTGTTAGCGGAAACACGCAGCACTCAGTGGTTCCTCTTAAAAACAGTGGAATACCATTTATCTCAAAATGCTTATCATTTACATTGAATTCCCTCATTCCGAATGATGAGTTATATGAATCAACCAATCTGGATGCATCTGATAATTGTACAGTTAGTTCATAGATATTTGGAGAGAATTCGCTCCATGTTTTGAAATCATCACCCATTGGAATGTTGTAAATCAACGTATCTTTTGAATCCTTAAAATCTTTAATTATTGCAGGTAAGTTATGATTGTGATTCAATCCTTTCACCTCAAAGGTAAGTTTGCCATCTGGTAGAGTAGAGGATAGGATTACCTCTGCTTTTACTGATTTTCCTTTTAGATCGGGAGTGATCTTCAATTGCTGAATTCGAACATCTGATTTTGGAAACATTTTCATGTCTCCGACCATTCCGTTCCAGTTGCCCTGAGTATGATCAGAGATACTGTGAGAATTTATACCCGGATCAATATCCCGAATGGCATTATCAACCAACACAGTAATACGATGCTTTCCTTCCGTAATAATCTCTGCAGGAATTACAAACTGATGAGGTACTGATAAACTGTTATTTGTCCCAATCATTTCATCTTCAAACCAGACTGTTGTTTGCCAGTGAGGGCGTTCGAGATAAACAACCACATCTTTGCCTTTCCAGATTGAAGGTATATCTACTTCTTTCTGATACCATACCATTCCTACATAATGTTTATTGGGTGTTAACCAGAACGGAAACTTTACATTACCGGCTTGTCGGTATTTCTCCATTGCCGGATTGAAATACCACGAGCTGTCATAAATACTTCCTGTCCAGTTGGTATGTAAATCAGGTTCATGACCTATACCGTAATCGCGAAGTGCTCCAGGTAGCATTATCGTTTCCGTAAATTCATCACTAAACCAACGATTATCTTTGCCAATCTCCTGTTCGTCTAATCTGTATTTCCATTCACCAGATAGATCAATAGTAGTTAGCAGGTTGCGATGACAGCTGAAAAATACAGTTATTATTAGAATAAATAGGATAGCCTGTTTTTTCATAAAGTAGAAGTTTTTATTACTGGATTTAGCGACAGCAATATAAATGATTATGGCCTATTCAAATATGGAATTTTTGATATAAGAATGGAATATTATATTTCATTATATTGTAGATATAGATATATCAATAATAATTCATTTTAACTAGTATGTACGATATAATTACATATGAATTTTGGATATAGGAAATGAATTATATTTTTGCTCAAATAATAAATAAACAAATATTAACATAAATTTGAAAGCAGAGTGAGTCCCTTTTTATCTGATTTTATCTTTGATAAGAACTTTCCAATTGAGGTTTTAAAAAGGTTATAATGAATTTTAATATCTAGTTACATGATGCATTGATTTTTGATGTTTGTCATGTCGGCCAATAGGATGTTTTTGATAAAGTGTTATTACATACTTACCTTTATGTTGGTTTATTCACAAGTTTTTATTGAATCCCCCAAAAAGCAAAAATAAGATGAAGAAGATAGTTGCATATCTGGTTATGTTGATGCTGCCATTAAATTCATGGGCAGATATCACTTTTGAACAAGGGAAACGGGCAGGAATTGTATTTAATTGTAGTGAAGAAAAGGTGGTTCATTCTGCCGTGGAGATGTTTCAACATGATTATGCACAAGTCTTTGGTTCTGATATTGAACTGTCGACAAAAAAAGGTAGTGTTATTTTGGGTACATACGGGGTTAATACCTTACTCAATAAATATTTGTCAGATGAAGATGTAAAGCAATTATCTGGTCACGAAGAGGCGTTTTTGTTAAAGGTTGAGAAAAATAAACTGATTATTGCAGGTAGTGATAAAAGAGGTACTGCATATGGCATTCTTGAACTGTCAAGAATGATGGGTGTTTCACCTTGGGTGTGGTGGGCCGATTCTCCAATTGAGAAAAAAGATCAATTTACTTTGCCGGATGGATTTCGTGATTTCCAATTTCCTTCTGTTGCACGAAGAGGAATCTTCATCAACGACGAAGACTGGGGACTTACTCCATGGGCTAATCAGACCTATGAACCTTCAGATGTAAAAGGAAGAATAGGTCCGGAAACCCACTCCCGTATATTTGAATTATTATTGCGCCTTCGTGCCAATACTTATTGGCCTGCTATGCACAGCTGTTCTGAGGCGTTTTATTTAACTCCCGGAAATAAAGAAGTAGCGGATAAATATGGAATATTTGTAGGTACTTCTCACTGTGAACCAATGGTTTGTAATGCCAATGCCGAATGGCATGAACGAGGTGAAGGAAGATATAATTACCTAACCAATAAAGAGAAGGTTCTGAGCTTTTGGGAGGAACGCGTTACTGAGTTAGCCGGTTCTGATAATATTTATACCCTAGGTATGAGGGGTGTTCATGATGGACCAATGGAAGGAGCTAAAACAGCTGAAGAACAAAAAGAAGCACTGGTTCATGTGATTAAAGACCAACGAGATATGCTGGCTCGTATTGTTAACCAGGACATGACGAAGATATCACAGGTCTTCATTCCTTATAAAGAAGTACTGGAAGCCTATAAATTAGGACTTAAGATACCAGATGATGTGACATTGATGTGGACAGATGATAATTATGGCTACATAAAGCATTTCCCGGATAGTATTGAAAGAGCTCGTTCAGGTGGTAATGGAATCTATTACCATGTTTCATACTGGGGGCGTCCGCACGATTATTTATGGATTTCAACCAACCATCCTGCTCAAATATATAACCAGATGAAACTTGCCTATGATAAGGGAGTTAGAGAAATGTGGGTGGTGAATGTAGGCGATATCAAACCCGCTGAGTATCTAATTGAGTTTTTCCTTGATATGGCCTGGAATATCGACAATATAGAAAATAATGTAGAAGGTATTAAAAAGCATTTGTATAATTTTTACTCACGTGAATTTGGTGATGAAGTAGCCCGGGAATTGGTTCCTGTAATTGCTGAATATTACCGCCTGGCATATATTCGAAAACCAGAATATATGGGAAATACACGTGTGGAAGAACGGGATCTTAAATATCAGGTTATTTCTGATCTGCTATGGAGTGAATCATATATCCGAACCCGAATTGATCAATATGAAACCATTGAAGAAAAGGTAAATGATTTGGGCGCAAAGATACCTGCCGAAAAAACATTCTCCTGGTTTCAACTGGTTAAGTATCCGGTATCAGGTGCAGCTGAAATGAACAAAAAACAGCTTTACGGTCAATTAGCCCGTCATGGTAAAGCAGATTGGCAATTGAGCGATAATGCATTTGAAGAAATTGTATCATTAACTCAGGAGTATAACAGCCTGAATAACGGTAAATGGAACAGGATGATGACATATAATCCTCGTAATTTACCAGTGTTTAATAAAGTTCCACGTAGCGAAGCAACCAAACCGATGGTTGAAGAAAAATCTGTACTCGCTAAATTTAATGGTATTGACTTTGACTCATTTAAAGGCGATAAGCCTGTTGAAGTTGGTTTGGGCTATGAAAATGGTGCAATAAGTTTGGCAAAAGCCAGTTCAGTGATGTTTAATTTTGAGGCAACTGACTTGGATACGATTAAAATTCAGGTTACATTGGCTCCGTATCATCCGGTAGAAGGTGAGAAACTAAGATATTCTATATCAGTTAACGATGAAGAAGAGCAAATTATCGACTATCGTACGAAAGGTCGCAGTGAGGAATGGAAATTAAATGTTCTCCGCAATCAAGCCATTAGACAGACTGTTCATTCATTGAAAGGTAAAGGAATACAAACAGTGACGATAAAAGCTGTGGATGAAGGAGTAGTAATAGACCAGATATTAATATTTGAAGAATAGATTAGCCTGCTTTTTATCTGATGCTTGTAGGAATGATACATCAAACAAAAGACAGAATGAAAAAGACTCTTACTCTATTTATTTCTCTTCTATTTAGTGTGTTATCCTACGGGCAATCAAACGAATTAACCGATAAGGAAAAGTTAAAGTTATATCCCGACAAAGAAAAAGTTTCACCTTTTCATAACGACTGGACTCAAAATAATTATCCTAAACGGATTGATTTATTCCGAGATAATCCACTGGAGAAAGGTGATATTGTTTTTATTGGTAACAGCATAACTCAGCAAGGAGCTGACTGGAGTGAAAAATTTGGAATTGCCCATATTCGTAACCGTGGAATTGCCGGAGATGTTACCGATGGTGTTTTGATGCGTCTTGATGAGGTTGTATTTTTCCAACCCAAAGCTGTTTTTATTCTTATTGGAATCAATGATCTGTTTAGTTTGCATTATGAGGATGGTGACAAACGTTTTAGTTACAAAAAGTTGGTTCCGTCAACCAAGTATGTTGCTAATAACATCGTTAAAATTGCCAGAATCATACAACGTAAATCACCAAATACAAAAATTTTTGTACGTACGGTATTACCAACCCGAAGAGACTTTTTAAAAGATGATATTGTATCCCTCAATGAACTGATTCGAAAAAATGAGTCGAGAGGATATTATACACTTATTGATCTCTATCATCAGTTTGTCGATGATAATGGAGATATGATGAAAGAGCTCACAAAAGATGGTGTTCATTTGAACGAGGATGGTTATGAAAATTGGGTAAAATTTGAAAAATTGATACTTGAAAGTCTTTAATAGTACTAGATTAGGTTATCTGCTAATTAGAATTCCTGAAGTAATAATTCCTTGAATTTTTGATAGTTTACTAATCCAAAATTCTTGACTGGAAGAGATTTAATATCGATTCGTCTGTTTGTATCATAAATCTTTTGTATTTTAAGTTAGCTTTTACTTCTTAATTGAGACTTATGAATTTACATCAGATTTTGAAAATAGTTCGCAAATATCTGAATAAGGATGTCTCAATTACCTTGCTTTTTGGTGTGCTTTCCATTGCTTTTCGATATATAAATTTTGCTATTCCGGGAATTGAGAATATACAAAGCGATCTGCGGGAATTACCACTGATTATAGCTATCATACATCTGTCTAAACCTTATTTTTCAATTGGTCTGAGTGCAATATCTTCTATTTATTTTAAAAATATCATAACGATTAACTTGTATACTTTTGGAGGACATGTTATTCCGTTGTTTATCCTTTGGTATTTATTTCATTCTCTGGAAAAACAAAAATTCAATAATATTAAGAATGCCATAGCCAGTTTATTTCTTGTTATCGTCTATTATATGATGTCATTTACATTGGCTTTTGTGCTTCCGAACGATATAAGTCATTTTGGGTTTGAGAACTTTTTATCTGGCTACGCAAAACTATTTGATGGTGCCAGCTTTGAAATGACCTATACAGCAATAGCTATCATGTTCTATTATGTGCAATATAAATTAAGACTTGAGCTTCAACATCATCAATTGCAACTCGAAAAAACAGTGGAAGATCGTACCTACCATTTACACGAGGCAATTGAAGAAATTAAAACCACTCAAAACTATTTAGTTCAATCAGAAAAAATGGCCTCTTTAGGTACACTTACATCTGGTGTGGCTCATGAAATAAATAATCCGCTGAATTTTATTTCCGGAGGAATTGAGATCATAAAAAGTTTGAAACCTGAAATAGAAAAAAGTGTAACTCCGGAGGTAAATGAATCTTTTAATTTAGCTACTAATTTTATTAATGAGGGTTTTAATCGCTCCGTAGATGTAGTGAAAGCTCTAATGGCTTTTTCTAAAAATCCTCAATCCAGATTGGAAAAGAATGATATCCATACAATAATAGATAATACATTGCTTTTTCTTAGGACCAAAATGCCCGGAGAGACCTTAGTAGAAAAAAAATATGAGTTACATACCTTGGTGCCTGTTTATGCCGACAAGATGCATCAGGTGATGATTAATATTTTAAATAACGCAATTTTTATTCTAAATACAGAAGAGCTTAAAGAAAAAAGGATAGTAATCAGAACATTTGAGAAAGGTAATACTGCAGTGATAGAAATTTTTAATTCCGGTCCTGCCATTCCTGAGATATATATCAATCAAATTTTTGATCCGTTTTTTACCACTAAGGATCCGGATAAGGGGAAAGGATTGGGTTTATCAATTTGTTATTCCATTATTGAAGAACATAATGGAGAAATTACAGTTTGTAATCTTGATGATGGGGTTCAATTCAGCATTTTGTTGCCTTTAAATGTAAATCTTGATAGGGATCAAATGCAAGATGGGTTAGGAGGGTAGATTACACATCGATATACTTCAACTGCTTGTTTGATATTTGTTTGTATGATTAAATTATTATTTAATTGCTTAATAATCTTTTATAAAGAACGAATAAGCTATCATAATAATGTAGTTTAGCTAGATATTATGATAAGGTATATATTATTTATATATTTATTCACGCGTTTAAATCTACTTAATCAAACCTAATGAAAAAGATCCTAATTCTATTATCCGTTCTTGTTGTTTTTGTGTCGTGTTATCACGAACGTCAGGTTATTACTGTAACTACTTATCCTGATGAAGAAATAACATTGGAATCCTTGTCAAGTGTAAGTCAGTCAACTCTTTCACACATAGCTTTAAATGATTCCGACAAGGAAATGAGGAGAATGGCTATCCAACATCTTTTTTCCCAATCTACGCTTTCAAATATTGCTTTAAATGAAAGTGACAAAGAATTAAGAATGATGGCCATTGAGAAGGTAAATTCTCAATCAACTTTATCACATGTGGCTTTAAATGATAGCGACAGTAAAGTAAGGCGATTAGCCATTGAAAAGTTATATTCTCAATCAACTCTGTCGCACATTGCATTGAATGATAACGATAGGGAATTGCGAATGTTGGCAATCGAAAAACTAGAATCCCAGTCTACCTTATCCCATGTTGCCTTAAATGATAGCGACAGTAAAGTAAGGCGATTAGCCATTGAAAAGTTAAACTCTCAGTCAACTTTGTCGCACATTGCGTTGAATGATAACGATAGGGAATTGCGAATGTTGGCAATTGAGAAATTAAATTCTCAGTCTACCTTATCCCATGTAGCCTTAAATGATAGCGACACTAATGTAAGACGATTAGCCATTGAAAAGTTATACTCTCAATCAACACTATCACATATTGCTTTAAATGAAAGTGAGAAAGAATTAAGAGTTTTGGCTATTCGAAAATTAACATCCCGATCCACTTTAACACATGTTTCAATAAATGATGAAGACAGTGAAATCAGGAAGTTGGCTTTAAGTCGTTTAACCCAGTTAAGATAATTACACATGTTTCCTTTTTGTTG
The DNA here is from genome assembly GCF_050589785.1 of Carboxylicivirga caseinilyticus. Classification (NCBI taxonomy): domain Bacteria; kingdom Pseudomonadati; phylum Bacteroidota; class Bacteroidia; order Marinilabiliales; family Marinilabiliaceae; genus Carboxylicivirga; species Carboxylicivirga caseinilyticus. The sequence continues at coordinate 40,545 of NZ_JBNGOX010000012.1, forward strand.
ATCTTTCTGATATTTTAACTTTAAATGCATAAAAAAAGTCGGCCCGTTGGCCGACTATCAAGAAAATCTATGTTTAAATAACTTTACAGCTATTTTTTTATTAGTGAGATAGCAAAACCTCCTCCCGGAGCCAATTTAATTTGAATGCTATCTCCTTTTTTTATTTCTTTTTTAGTAATGTTATATAATGTTGGGTTCAAATCCCAGTCTGCCTTGGCATCATCAGAGTAAAGAGTGCATTCATATGAAGCATCATCATCAAGAAAATCAAATGATATGGTTTCTTCACGTGCATCCTGATTGGTTATTCCGCCTACAAACCAATTATCAGATTGTTTGTCTTTACGTGCAATGGTACAGAATTCACCTATTTCAGCATCAAGCACCTTTGTGTCTGACCAATCAACCGGCACATCTTTAATGAATTGTAAGGCATCTATACCAGCATAGTTTTCTGGTAAGTCAGCAGCCATCTGAATAGGACTGTAGAACACCACATATAGACCCAATTGATGAGCCAGCGTACTTTTTACACGATGTTTGAACGGGTAGTTTTTGCGTTCTTCATCAGTCTTCAGCTTCTTATAATCTTTGTTTACTGAGTTAACCAGTTGCAAATCAAATATACCCGGAGTATAATCCATGGGTCCGGCCAAATTACGGGTAAAAGGTAAAATGGTATGATGGTTCAGTGTTGTTCCATCGCTCCATGCGTTAAATTCCTGTCCTCGCATACCTTCACCACTTAACAGGTTAGGGTACGTACGACTAAGTCCGCTTGGTTTAATTGGCTCATGAGTGTTAACAGCTATTTGATGTTGGGCAGCCAGTTTTACCGTATGGTTGTAATGATTCACCATCCATTGATCGTAGTGATAGTGATTTTCTATTTTACCTACGTATCCTGTTTTAACCGCATGTACACCGTGATCCTGATAATATTGATAGGCATCTTCCAGTTGACGTTCGTAGTTCTCTACCTGACCACCTGTTTCGTGATGACCAATTATTTCAATGCCTTTTGATTGAGCATAAGCACTTAATTCATCCATATCGAAGTCGGCGTAAGGTTGGGTATAATCAAAATTAACCCAGCCATTCCAGCCTTTGTTCCATCCTTCAACCAAAACTCCACCAAAACCGTTTTCTGCAGCAAAATCAATATACCGTTTAACGTTAGCAGTATTGGCACCATGATTTTTACTTCCTTCGAGTTCCCATGTCGATTTTTTTACGTGCATCTCCCACCAGATACCCACATATTTCATTGGTTTGATAAAGCTTACATCTTCCAGCTTATTGGGTTCATTCAGGTTAAGTATCAGAGATGATTCAATCAGGTCGCCTGCTTTTTTACCAACAGTAATGGTTCGCCATGGAGTACTGAAAGGCAGATTCACTTTTGCTATCTCACCAGGTTTTCCGGCTGCTGCCATATTAATTTCCAGATTTTCAGGATTAAGGCATAATGATGAGCCCGGATAGTTTACCAATGCCGCTTCATGGATGCTCAGGTAATTACCAGCCGGTGTTTTCATGGTTACCGGAGTGTTAAAACCTGTTGCGCATGGGAAGTATTGAGCATGTCCCTCAGGCGCTGACTGATTGCGCAGTTCTTCAGTTATCTCACTTAATAAAGTAGTCTGATAGATGTATTCATCATTTTCCCAGCAAGGAGCAATCCACCATGTTTTATTGTCTGAAGCCATATTAAACTGAGTAGCTTCACTGTTCACAATTGCTTCACCCTCGCCCTGAATGGTGTATCTGAACCCCAAACCATCATTATAAACTCTAAAAGTAACATCAATTTGTAGATTATCTTTTTCCAGACTTATAATTCCCTGATTGTAATAGTTGTTAATCTCAGCATATTGCCCCCATACAGGTTCCCATTTGTCTTTAACAGTACTGATTGACACCTTTTTCATTTGTACTCCGGAACTTAAGTCAATTCCGTTTATTTTCAGCCCAAGAGCTGCATTGGTAATTAATTTTTCACCATTAAAGATTACTGAGTAAATAGGTTGTCCTGCCTTGTTGACTTCCACATTCACCTGAATATTCTGATCAGGTGAATGGATCGTATTTTTACTGTCATCCTTACAGGAAGTCAGTAAAACAAGACTAACCATTAGTATATTTATAAAGTATTGTTTCATTTTGAAAAGTTTTCATTGAGACTATTATTTATCTCAATTATATAATAATATATGTCTTTCGCACTTAATTTCTATAATTTATTATTTTTTTAGGATTAAGAATTCATAAGGCGACAGACTAATTGTTTCATCTAGTGTAATGGATGTGTTATCCATCAGGTTTGATCTGATATCAGATATGAAAATATCAGGTATTGTTAATGTAGTGTTAGTGTTTCTAACATTTGCAATTACTAATACACTTTCATCATCAAGAAAGCGGTTGAAACAAATCACATTTTCATCAGCAAATGTTTCCAGTGAGCCTGTTTTAAAGACATCCGAAGAATTGTATATGGCCATTATTTTTTGATAGGACAAATTAATATCCTGATTGTTGTCCCAGTTAACATTTACAAAATTGAAGAAGTTAATGGTTGAACTATAGCCAACTTCTTGAGAACTATACATTAGCGGCACACCTCCTAAAGTTGTTGAAATAACATAAGCCGACAGAGCACCTTGCTGACTCTTGTACTTCGTGATAGGGCTGTTTTCAGAGGCACGGTCGTGATTGGTGGTGAAACGCAGTTTCTGTTTTCCAACCGGTATCTGGTTATACTCGTTTTGGTGAGATGTATACAATTCAGAAGTTTGTTTTGTTCCATTGTAAATACCTTCCAGAACATCACAGAAATTCCATCCGTAATCCAAATCAAAACCAGCCTGAAGATTAATAGGATCTGTTCCTTCGGCAAGCATTAAAACAGTACGTCCCTCTTGCATGTTTTTTAGCTGGTAAACTGCATCGCGCCAGAAGCCGGCAGGAATCCAGTCTGCAGCATCACAACGAAAACCATCCACATTGGCTTCGCGCACCCAAAACTTCATGGATGATATCATTTCGGCTCTCATCTCATGGTTATTGAAATTAAGATCAGCCACATCAGACCAATTGGTTCCAACCGGAGGAATTATATTGCCGTTTGCATCTTGAGTATACCAATCTTTATGATTTTTAACCCACTCGTTATCCCATGAAGTATGATTACCCACCCAATCAATAATAACAGCCATTTCTCTGTCATGGGCTTGTTTAACCAGTTCTCTTAAATCGTCCAGTGTTCCGTATTCAGGTTCTGTTGCTGTATAGTTTTTAATACAATAGGGCGATCCAATGGCATTTTCAACACCTTGTTCGTTAACAGGCATTAACCAAAGTACATTTACTCCTAATGATTTTATCTCATCTAATCGTTCAGTAATAGCATTGAAAGAATTGTTCTGTGCAAATACTCGCTGGTTAGCTTCGTACATGACGATGTTTTCAATGGAAGGTACTTTATCAAAAGGTTCGCCATAAAATTGTTCGGTCTCTGTTTGTTCTACAGGTGTAGGTATGTCATTGTCGTTGCAAGCCGCGAACAATGACAAGGTCATAAATAAGCCTGTTAAAAAAAATATCTTCTTCATAAAATCACTGTTATTTTCCCAAGTTAATTTGAATCCGGACACACTTGCAAAATATCACATAGTGTGTCTGGGGTACTTTTAGTTACAATCCACTACTGTATAGGAATCTGAAGTTATTTCAAAACATATATCTTCAGTAATTGACATGGAAAGATCAAATTGACCTCCATCACCACCAACTCCGTTATTAAAGATTACATTACCGGCTGATTGACCTGCTGGAACGGTTACAGTGCACCAGCCTTCAGCATCGGGTGTTGGCATTTGACCTGGCCATGCACCAAAAGTTTCACCTACAGGATCTCCTCCCCAGGCGTAAATTCCAAATGATGTCCAGTCTGAGCCTACATATTTCCAACGTATGGTAATAGGTAATGAAGGACAATCAACAGCTGTAAAAGTGTTATTGTCAGTATCAAATTCGTAACATGCACTTTCCATCGGATCGTTTAAGAAATCGAATTGCTGACCGGCTCCATTATTATTTATAATCAAATTAACAGGGCGATTTGTTGGTACTGTAAATGAGTACCATCCTTCGGCATTAGCAGTTAATACCTGACCCGGCCAGCCACCATAAACTTCTGATTCGCCCCAGGCATAAACTGCAAACTCACTCCAGCTACCTGCAGCTTGTTTAAATCTGATGGTTAGCTCTTCTGGTTCCCATTGAGCTACTTTTGAAACAACCACAGGTATCGAATTGGAAATAATAGAATCGGAACTTCCTTCATAGGTAGCCACTATCCTTAATTCAATGTTTTGTGTGCCTTCAAAATCTTCACCTGCCAGACTTTCAGCTATTTTATAAAGTGTTGCAGAATAAATATCAGAGAAAAGCCCGTCAGTTTCATCCACTATAACTTTTGATTCGAAATTCTGGCTTAGAATTCCGGCTTCCACTGCATAGCTCATGTTTTTAGTGTCAACTGGCAAACCATTTTCGTAAGAGATACGCGGACGAGACCAGGTTGTACGGAACAAAAAGTCACCATCGTCACCTTCTTCCGGTGCATCCAATATAAATTCATTTTCAGTTAATGCATTCAAAACCGGATTTGTTATTACAATATCTCCTCCTGCAGAACGTTCGTAGTTTTCCTCGCAGGAATACATAATAACTGCAAGAAATATGAAACCAATGATATATTTTATTGTACTCATGATAATTTCTTTTTTAAGTTTTATTCCTGAAACATTACCACATAATGTCCTGTAAGGTCGTTGAAACGGATATTGTAAGTACCCAAACCGTATTCATCCAGACTGATGTTATTGTCGTGAGTAGTTGGGTTTAATTCTGCAACACCCCACGGAGTATCTGTTGTTACTTTTGGACACCAGCGATTATCCCAGCTATTGTTTGCTCGGAATTTAACACCATACTCAATGTTGTCAAGCGTAATATCCAAACTCCATTGATGAGGGTCGTAACTTGAAACAACCATGTTGGGTTCATTGGTAGCTCCCCACTCTGAGAAGGCTCCAACAAAATTCATTACCGGCCATTCGGTTGCTCCACTTGCATCATATGTTTCAATTAACCATGTCATGGCACCTAAATCAATAGTAATTGTATAGTAGCCATCTGTCTCTATGAAGAATGCACCAAAATCACCAAATTCCAAAACACCACCAGCACCTGCGCAATACATCTTATCCCAGGTGCCCAGATTACTTTCGGCACAAAGCTTAAAGTAAGTGTTGCCGGCTATAAAACCTGTGTAGGTATATGTATAATCATCAGAGGAACTACTATTACGATACATCATAAACTCAGTACTTGTATTATTCCAACCTTGCATATCACCAATAATATAAATTGGTTCGATATCCGTTGGAGGAATGTAGGTAGTGATGGTTACAGGTAGTGTGTTGGCTGAATTAACAACATTGTTGGTATTTCCTTCGCCATAGGTTGCAACTACTCTCATTTCGTAATTTACGGCTTCTGCCGGTTGAACTTCAAATTCGTTTAGTAAGAATGTATTCAAATCGGCAACAAATACATCAGTATATAATTGCATTGTGGAAGCAAGTGTTTTGGCATTGGCAAAATTATTTCCTTCCAGATCGATTTGCAACTGGTAGCTAACAGGACCAGCCGGCATTGATTTATCCGAACCATCAAGATAAAAGAATGTCTCGGTCCATGTGATAGTAAATAGTAAAGGGTTAGTTCCTGTTTCTACTGTTTCAAGAACAATCATATTTGAAGGCAGATAGTTTAATTGACTGGCTTCTATATGAGTCAGTATCGGATTGTTTTCGTCATCGTTACAACTAAAAAGTGTAACAGATAAGAGTAACAAACTCAGATATATTATTTGTTTTTTCATGTTAATTCAGTTTTTTGATTTATGTTTCACCAATTAGTAACCCGGATTTTGTTCGATGTTTGAGTTAGCCACTAACTCTGCTGCCGGAATCGGAAAAACTTTATAAATCTCGTTGATATTTGCAGTTCCGCTGTATACTCCATTCTTCCAAGGCCAGGCATAATTTGCTGTAAATTGGTTAAAACGAATCAGGTCGGTACGGCGGTGTCCTTCCCAATAGAGTTCTCTTGAGCGTTCCTGTAAAATAAAATCGAGTGTCAGGTCGCTATCCGAAATGGTTGAAGCATTAGCTCGGGAACGTATTTCGTTGATATAACCCAGCGCAGTGCTTCTTTCACCACCTGTTCCACCTCGTAAAACAGCTTCGGCATACATCAGGTAAGCATCAGCCAATCGATACATTGGGAAGTCGGTATCAGGGAACTGGTTATCGGAACCAAATTCACGATTTTCAACCGATACATTCAACGGATCGCTTCGTTTGATGTTTGTATATTTTATTACTGAATATCCAAAATTAAAATCATTTAAAACTGAGGTTTCCAGCGTTCTCTTATCAGTCCAGAACATTGCTCTTGCATCATTATCATCAAATAAATTGCTAAGCGTTTCTTTAGCTCGAAGACCTGACCATGACTGACCCAATCCGAAGTTACTCCCTGGTTCCATATCCGATCCCCATGAAGCCGCCATCAGGTAGGTTGTTCCTCCATAAGTAGTTGCTTTTTTTCCATCAAAAATAATAGGGAAAATGATCTCCGGAGAAAGGTCATTATCGGCACCAAACATATAGCTGTACCTGGTGTCCAATAAATAGCCTTCGTTCATTATTTTATTGAGATAAGTTAAACTTTCGGTGTATTTGCTTTCACCAATATAAACTTCGGCGTTGAGGTACATTTTTGCCAAAACCATCCAGATAACACCATTGGTTACTTTACCGTAGTTTAGTTCACTTTTTGCAGGAAGATTGTCTTCACAGGCAAGTAATTCACTTTCAATCCATGGAAATAAGAAATCGCGTCCTTTTTGTTCCGGCATATAGGCACCAACACCGCTTTCTTCTTCTAAGAAAGGAACATTGGCATATAGATCCATCAGTAAATAGTACTTAATAGCTCTGATGGCTTTTACTTCCGTTCTGTATTCCTGTATTTGAGCCTTAAGTGCCTCATCTACATTTCGCTCATTTAATAAACTTTCTTCTGTTTCACGCAGAAATTCATTACAGAAAGCGATGGTAACCAATATACGGTTATAAGTAAGTTCACAGAATCGGTTACTGGAGGTCCAGTTGCAAAAAGTAAGTCCGTTCAAACCATCGTCTGACCATGCACAAACAGCTTCGTCGGTGGTCAATTCCTGTAAGTTCCAGTATGAGCGAAGAAACGTTGCTTCTCCCTGATCAGCGCCTACAATATCATCGTAGCCATTAGGTCCCTGGTTGCCCGAAAGTGCAAAACTGGCATATATTTTTGCAACGAATTTATTATAAGTTGATTCGTCATTCCATGCCTCTTCAGCTGTAGTTTCTTTTCCTCCGGGAGGAACCGTATTTAAATCGTCGGTACAGGAAACTAAGTTAAGTGTCAATGCTATTGCAAAGAGTATTGTGATTTTATTATATATTTTCATTTCCAATTTCTTTTAAAAGTTTACACTCACACCAAATACATATATGATCGGGCGAGGATAAAAATTACTATCCACTCCTCCGAAAACTTCCGGATCAAGTCCTTTGTAGTTAGTAAATACTACTGGATTCTGAACTGCAAGTGATAATCTTGTTTTAGTATCAAATCCCAGTATTTTGTCAATCGAATATCCCAGTGTGATGTTGTCGATTCTAAAGAAAGAAGCGTCTTGAACGTAGTAATCAGATAAAACCCTTTTGTACTGGAAATTTGTTTCGAATGCAGTAGCATGACGGTTGCTTAAAAACTCATTGGCATAAACACGTGCAGGTGCAAGTTCTGCATTATTAGCAGCAATTGCATTATAGTTATAATTACCCAGGCTACCGTGTGAAGCAATTGATAAATCCCAGTTTTTGTAACTTAGTTTAGTATTAAAACCAAGGTTCCAGTCGGGAGTAAATTTGTGATATAGATAAAGATCTTCTTCGTTTATCGTTCCGTCGTTATTTCTATCCACATACATTCCTTCAATCGGATTTCCCGCTTCGTCGTAAATTTGTTCGTACACATAGTACATCGAATGTGGATGGCCTACAGAGTGGGCAAGAAGGTTAAAACCACCATCACCACCTGTATTTCCAAAACGGTTCATCGCTGCATCGTTATTGAAGGTAAGTGCAGTAATTTCATTTTTATTATAGGCAAAGTTGAATCCAAATTCCCATTCCCAGTCGTTTTTAACGATTGGTACCACATTTACCGAAAATTCAGTACCGATGTTTTCAAGTGTACCAATATTGGCTACTACATATTCGCTGAAGTTACTACCTGCTGCAACTTTTACCTCCTGATTCAGCAGATCACTGGTTTCGCGGTTATAAAAGTCGATGGTTCCGTTTAAGCGATTGTTGAAGAAACCATAATCAACTCCAACGTTCCAGGTACGAGTAGTTTCCCACTTTAGATTGGCATTGTATGAAAGGGGCTTAATGAGTGTTTCCCAAACTCCATTGCGATAATAGTTGGCTGCTTCTCCCACGCTGTTCTGGTAAACTCTAACGGAAGGGTAGGTGTAGCCAATATCCTGCTGGCCTGTTAGCCCCCAGCCTAAACGAAGTTTAAGATTGGATAGAATATCAGAACCTTTCAGAAAATTCTCCTCGTTGATACGCCAGGCAAATGCAGCTGCCGGAAATACACCCCAGCGATTGTCGCTGTTAAATCTTGAAGATCCATCCTGACGAACCGTAAAGGTAAGCAGGTATTTGTTATACATGTTCCAATTCATTCTTCCGAAAAAGGATACCAGATAATATTCTTCAGCGTAAGGTACATTATCTTCGATCACTTCGCCATAACGATCTGGGGCCGTGCGAATAGCAAGATTACTGTTTTCCCACCAGAAGTGCTGCCATGAATAACCTGCCATAACATCGAAATTACTTTGCATAAAGTTCATATCAGTCTTGTACTGACCATAGAAATCGAGTAATGAATTGTTACGTGTATTTTTCCAATCATTCTGATAACCACCTGCATTAGCTTGTGCAGGAGCTGTGTGTGGAGTTGCATTATGTCCGGTTGTTTCGGAATAATCAATTCCCATATTTAAGTTGAAATTAATTTTAGGGAAAAAGTGCAGTTTATAATCAGCCTGTGCATTTCCAATAAACTGGTAACCTTCTGACGTATCATCACGCATTTCAAGCAATGAAACAGGGTTTTTTGTAGCAACGTTTAATATGTTTCCATCATTACCTGTCCATGACCAATAACCTCCATATGGGCTGTTTTCGTCGTAAATAGGCTGTGTTGGATCCATTGAAATAGCAGAACCTATGGCACCCTGATCGGCAAAACGGTTTTTAATATACATACCTCGTCCATTCAGGTTCACTGACAGATGTTTATCTAACATTTGCGGAGTAACAGAGAAACTACCGGTAAAACGTTCCATGTTGGAAGTTTTCAGAATACCGTTCTGATTAGTATAACCAACCGAAGCCCGGTATGGCATAATATCCTTATAAGATCCGTATGCACTTAAGTTGTGCTCCGTACTTAATGATGTGCGGAAAATAGCATCCTGCCAGTCAGTGTTTTCACTACCCAGTTTTCCAAGTACTTCTGCTTCGTTTGATAAACCAGTGAAGGTGTCTTGTATAAATGTGCGGAATTCATCTCCGTTAAGAACATCAATTCCTTCTTTGCGCTGACTAACCGATACATTTCCATCATAACTGATGCGAAGCTTACCTGTTTTTCCTTTTTTAGTAGTGATCAGAATTACTCCGTTGGAAGCTCTTGAACCGTAAATGGCTGTTGCTGATGCATCTTTTAATACGGTAAATGTCTCAATATCGGTTGGGTTGATCGTACTAAGCATATTACCAACACCACCCGGACCGCCACCTAATGGTATCCCGTCCACAACAATTAAAGGATCGTTATTAGCCGAAAGTGAAGAGCCTCCACGAATTCGAATGGTTGCCCCTGCACTTGGAGAACCACCGGCTGTAGTAATTTGTACACCGGGTATTTTACCAATAAGCATATCTTGTGGATTAGGTGCAGAACCTCGGTTTTCCAAATCAGGTTTTAGCACTGCAACCGAACCAGTCAGGTCATCTTTCTTTACCGATCCATAACCAATGATCACAACTTCACCAACCAATTCCTCCGATGAAGTCATCACCACATTGATAGATTGACGCCCTACAATGGCAACTTCCTGATCATCAAATCCAATAAATGAGAAGACTAAAGTATCGCTGGCAGAAATTTGATTAAATGAGAACTGCCCGTTGGTATCAGTTACCGTTCCAATAGTTTTATTTTTAACAATAACGTTTACCCCAATTAATGTCTCGCCAGATTGATCTTTAACAATACCGGAGACTGAAGTTGATTCCTGAGCGAACCCGGGAATTGTAGAAGTTAATAATAACAGAAGAGCAAAGACTTTTAAAAACCACGAACGTGTTTTCGAAGCCTTTGAGTTCGAATGGATTTTTTTCATAACAAATCGTTTAATTTTGAACTCGGATTATTCCGAATACAAAACTATTTGTGAATTGCCATGGCTCTTGGAGTATATAAAATGAAATATAGACTTTTATTGAATTATGTATTTGCTAATATTCAGTAATACAAACGAATGTGATATTTTTAGGATTCAAAAAATATAGATTAGTTAAATCTTTTTTAGAAGAATATAGAGGGAAAAATGATCTTTTTGAGCTCTTAATAAAGGTTTAGTTACGATGTGAAACTGTCGATTTTCATTATTTCATCTTCGAACTTATCTCTGTCAATTTTTGCCCGGTTTTTAACTTTGGTACGATACGTATAAACCGTGTTAACTGAGTAGCGTAAAAACTGAGCTATCTTTGAACTGTCGCTAACACCTAAACGAATCAAAGCAAAAATCCTAAGTTCGGTATTCAGTAGTTCATCTTTTTTTAATGAGAATTGATTTTCGGGTTCGAAAAGCGCATTGAATTCGTCTTTAAAATCAGGGAATAATTTCAGAAAGATACGGTCGAAGCTCATTAAAAGCTCCTGCATTTCTTCATCAATCAACTTTTTTGATTTGGTCATTGCCAGCAACGAATCAATTTGACCAACAGTTATTTTACGTTGAACCAGTTGGTGAAACTGTTCAATTTTATCGATGTATTGAGAACAAAGGTTTAGGAAGTGTCCGATGTATTCCTCTTTAATTTTATTTGATTCAAGTAAATCAAGATTTAATTGATTCAACTGATCATTGGTCAATTGGATTACTTTTCGGTTTTGTCGTAGCTCTTTTAATTGCTTAAGAATGTAGAAGGTGGCAAATAAAATAATAAGAGCCAGTAAGCTTATTGCAGTTAGTGCTATCGAAAGTCGTCTTTTTTCTTTGTTAAGTTTATCATGAAAGGCTTTCTCGATTATAGGTAACGATTTGGCAATCTCTACTCTACGTAACCGTGCATTGTAATAATTGGCATCGTTGAGTGAAAGCTTGATCAATTGGTATGCCCTTTCAGTATCACCTTCATCATATAAGATCAAAGCCAGTTGATGAAACGAGGCATTTTCAGTTATAGCACAATTAATATCAGAAATAGCTGCCAGAATTGCATATTGCTTCTGCATTTTTTTATTATCCGAGATGCTGTAGATAAATGAAAGGGTAGAGGCTGTAATGGAATAATCCTGACTATAAGAATCCTGGCTCTGAAGGTAACCAAGATAAATATTTTTTGCCCTTTCAATATTGCCATCAATCAGCTCGAGTAAACCTTTGGATATATGGTTGGGAACCTGTAACTGATCCGAAAGAATAATTAATGAATCCCAGTAACCACGTGCTTTGTACCAATATTCATCGGAATATAAATTTCGTCCATTAAATAAAGTAAGATCGTGATACAATCGACCATAATGATTGTAATATTCAAGTTTCTGTTGATTGGTTAAAGAGTCATTAACTATATTTTCGATAAAACGAAACGAATCGCTGTATAACCCTGATGAGGTCATGATAAAGGATAAATCAAGGCTGCTTTGGTTGAACCAATAAATGTTATTTGTATTTTTTGAATCGTTGTAATTCGAAATGGCGTAATGATAAGCAGAATCATATTGAAAGGTTTTATACTCGTCGTATAATTCTTTGAAGAGAGAGAATTGTTGATGCTTATTATCTGCATTCGAAACCTTTGCTTTTAAGCTGTCAATAATATTGAGCTTGTTTTCAATAAAAAGATTTTTATTGCTGATTGACTGATCCAGAACCTTAAAAAGTGAGTCAATAGTATTGTCTTGTGCACTAATATTAATGCTCACACAAATAAGAATGTATAAAAAGGTTCTTTTCATATTGGATTGTCATTAACCTTGATCAATATTGAAAATCAAAGATTACAATAGTCTGCGATTGGTTAAAGATAATAATGTTTGAGAATTTGATGTGCAGAAAGCAATTTGAAAACAAAAATCCCGGTATCATTATAAGCAGGAGCATGATACCGGGACATAGGAAAAAACCAGTTCTTTATTATTTTTCTTTTTCGAAAGGCCAGCCCATTATACCTCCTTCCATTACTTTAACATTAGTATATCCGTTAGCTTTTAGTACACGGGAAGCCTCATAACCACGTAGTGATATTTTACAATAGGTAACTATTGGTGTGTCTTTATCTTTAGGTAATTCCTGTATACGAGTGCGTAATTGACCTATTGGTATCAATGTTTCGCCTAAGCCGAGTCTTGTCTGTTCGTATTCATCCGGACCTCTTGTATCAAGCAAATAAAGAAATTCACCTTTATCAACTTTTTCTTTTACTTCTAAAGCAGATATTCCGTCGAATAAACCACGCATTTTATTTTGCATGATATGTGCTGTTGCAATACTATGGTCGATAGCCAATGAGAAAGGTGGAGCGTATGGTAAGTCATTATTCACTAGGTCATCAACTGTTAGTTTTCCCATAATGGCTGTAGCCCAAATAGCTATCTGTTTACTAACATCACCCGGTCCTATGCATTGGGCTCCAAGGATGCGTCCCGTTTTTTGTTCAGCAACTAATTTGGTTATCAATAACTTTCCATTCATGAAGCCTGGTTTGTCAGGACTAGCATTGACAACTTTAATGAAATCCAGCCCTTCTTTTTCAGCTGCAGCCTCTGATAACCCTGTAATACCTACACCATAATCAAATATTTTGCAAATACCCGTTTGGATTGTTCCTTTAAAGGTGGCTGTATCATTTAATATTACATTTTCACCAGCCACACGACCTTCCAGATTAGCAAGGTCTCCGTAAGGAGCCAGAACCTTATTGCCCGTTATCTTATTTGTAACCTCTATACAGTCTCCAACAGCGTAAATATCTTTGTCTGAAGTTTGCATGAAATCATTAACCGTTATTCCTCCCAATTCACCAATTTTCAGTCCGGCATCTCTTGCTAAATCAACTCGAGGTGTTACACCAATAGCAACAACAGCCAGCTCGCATGGAATTTCTGTTCCATTAGCCAGTTTTACAGCTTTCAATTTGCCATTTTCTCCAATAAACTCAGCAACTCCATTTTTGGTAATAACATTGGCTTTCGATTTAAGATAATTCTCAACCAGCTTTGCCATTTTCCAGTCGAGGAAGGTTAGTAATTGAGGTAATAACTCAATAAGTGTTAATTCAATACCTGCCAGATTTAGAGCTTCGGTTGTTTCAATTCCAATTAGCCCTCCACCAATAACAACGGCTTTTTTAATGCTTTTATCATCACGAATTTTACGCAAATAATCAGCATTTTGCATTGATTGAAGAGGTGTTATTCCATCCAGATCAATTCCGGGTATAGGAGGCATTTTAGGAGTTGTACCGGTTGCAATAATTAGCTTATCATATTGATGAGTTCCTGTTTCACCTGATATCAGATCTTTAAATTCTATCTGCATCTTTTTTCTGTCGATACGAGTAACCTCGGTATTAACTTTAGCTTCTATTCCTTTGGCGTTGATGTAATACTTTGGGTCCCGAACAACTCCTGTTGGCGTGCAAAGTAGTTTGTTTCTGTCGTCAAAAAAGCCACCTACATAATATGGATAACCACAGGATGCCATTGATAAATCAGGTGCTTTCTGAAAGATTGTAATCTCAGCAGATTCATCTAATCTTCGTGCCCGGGCCGCTGCTTTGGGTCCTGCAGCAGATCCGCCAATAATAACAATGCGTTTATTTTTCATTTTGACATGGATTTAGTTTGTTTTCAATTGACTTTATCGAGTATTTTATTGGTCAGATCCTGAAATGCCTTATGGACAGATGGATTATCTGTTAGGAAAATATTTTTTCCTTGGTCTGATGATTCTTCAATTTCCATTACCAGAGGTATCTGACCAATAAGAGGGGCATTGAATTCATCTGCCAACTGTTGACCTCCTCCTTTACCAAAGATGTAATAACGTTCATCAGGATGATTAGCAGGAGTAAACCACGCCATATTTTCTATGATGCCCAATATGGGTGTTTGTACATGTTGGTTATTGAACATATAGCCTGCTTTTCTGCCATCAGCCACAGCTAACTGTTGAGGTGTAATAACAATTAATGCTTTCGCTTTTTTAAAGTCCTGTGCCATTGTAATAGCAATATCACCCGTTCCGGGAGGCATATCAATCAACAGGAAATCAAGTTCACCCCATTTTGTGTCTTCAATTACCTGTTTGAGTGTTTTTGATGCCATGGGACCGCGCCAAATCATAGCATCCTCATCTTTGACCAATAACCCAATTGACATTATTCTGACACCGTACTTTTCAATGGGTATTATTTTTGCTTTGTCATTTTCTCTTTCAATGACAGGATGTTCGTTTTTGATATCAAATAAAATCGGAACTGATGGGCCATATACATCAGCATCTAATAATCCTGTTTTATAACCTTCTCTGGATAGACTTATAGCCAGATTAGCTGCAACCGTTGATTTACCTACACCACCTTTCCCTGAGGCTATCAGAATTATATTTTTTACTGTATTCAGGAGTTCTGGCTTTTTATCGAGAGGTGTTAGCATTTTATATTCAGTCATGATTTCTTTATTGATGAGTTAATAACTGACTTTCAGATTTAATTTTATTCAAACGATTCCATATTAGTTGAATGGCTTTTGCAGATTCTGATTCAGGAGCATGCTCGAGAATATTAAGCTGTTCTTTCATAGCATCCCTGAATAATATTGAATAGGGCACTTTACCAAGTAATGGAATCCCTTGATCTTTTAAATCAGACATTATAATTTTTTCCATATCATTATTAATGCCTGACTTGTTTAATATTGCATAGGCCGGGATACCAAAGTTCTTTATTAAATCAATTACACGCAGACTGTCGTGTCTGCCAGTTAAAGTAGGTTCAATTACCAGCAATACAATATTTGTTCCGGTGAGAGATGCAATTACCGGACATCCTATTCCGGGAGGTCCATCATTAAGAATGATTTTAATATTTTGAGCTTGAGCCAGTGCTTTCGCTTTCTTTCTGATAAATGTAACCAGCTTGCCCGAATTCTCTTCGCCAGGTTCCATTTGAGCATGGACAAATGATCCGAATCGTGTTACCGATTCGTACCATTTATGTCCATTGTCAGGTTTAGTTTCTATCGCACTTTCCGGACATGCTCTTTCGCAAAGACGACAGCCTTCGCAATTGAACGGATTTATTTGGTATTCATTATTAGTTAATTCTATTGCGTCAAATTGGCATAGCGAGTGACATATTCCACAGTTGGAGCACAAGTCAGTATTTATTGTCGCTGTCTGACCACTGAGAAAAGTACCTTCTTGCTTGATCTCCGGATTTAGGATCAGAAATAAATCGGCTGCATCAACATCATTGTCGCAAATTATTGCAGGTGAAACCATACTTGCTAATGCTGCTGTAATGGTTGTTTTACCAGTGCCTCCTTTGCCACTTAATACAGTAATTTCAAGCATGGTGGATCAGTTTATTTTTTAATTTTTGAGTTATACCTGTGTAAACAGATTCAATATCTGATGGTATGTTCTTTAAAATAGAGCCTTGGGCATATGATTTGACATAGTCGATATTAAAAGGTATCTCTGCCAGGATCTCAATTCCTTCTTCCTTTAAATAAGTATAAGTGTCGCTATATTCGTCAGCTTTATTAATGATAACACCAAAAGGTTTATTCAGCTTCCGAACCAAATCAATCATTAACTTCAGGTCGTGTAAACCAAAAGGAGTTGGTTCTGTAACTAATATAATATAGTTAGCCTGGGTAATTGTTGCGACCACCGAGCAACTTGTTCCAGGTGGGGCATCATAAAGAATTACTTCTTTGTTTATCCAATCGTCTTTTACCAAGTCTTTGATAACCATGGTTTGCATGGATGAACCAATTTTTAGTCTTCCCTCAATCAGAAATGACTCGTCAACACCATGATTAAAAGTGTTAATCTGTCCGATTTCGTTTGGCTGTTCAATAATTGCTTTCTCCGGACAAGCATAAAGACAAGCACCGCATGAATGACATAGGGATGGACTGACCTCAGCAAACTGGGCAGGTGGAATAACAATAATTGCGTTGAATTCACAATAATCAACACATTTCCTGCAAAATGTGCAGGTGTCAGTATTGATGAATGGAATTAATTGAGTTACCTGCTTTGATTTGGCAGATTCCAGTTCTTCAAAAAAAATGGAAGCATTGGGCTCTTCCACGTCACAATCTGCAATTTGTACTTTTGAATTGAGAATTTTACTCATAAAATGATACAAATTGACGGTAACTGTTGTCTTTCCAGTGCCACCTTTTCCGCTGGCTATTGCAATCTTTACAGGCATTTATTAATTATTAATGGAGATAGTTAAATAGCGGAGAGCCTGCCACTTTACAAACGCTCCGCTATCATACTCAGACAAAGTAAAAGACAGAGTGTTAGTCCTTACCCGAATTAAACCACTTAAAACCACGTGCTTTACCGCGACCCGAATTTCGTCCCATTCCATTGCCTTTAGCATTACTGGAATGATTGCTTCCTTTTCTTTCTGATGAGGAGCATCTTCCTTGTTTTCTTCCGGTTCCAGAACCTTGTCCTGAAGGACCAGTACCATCAAATCTGGGCATACTATTTATTTAATTGTTTAATGATGGATGAAATGGTTTGACTATCATCATCCAGCATCACCATTTGTATTTTAAATTTATCCAGCAAGTCTTTCGCCTTTGGACCAAAGTCACCCGATATAACTCTTGAAACACCGAGTTCAATCACCTTCTCTGCAGCCTTAATTCCTGCGCCGCTATTGGCATTTATGTTTTCATTATCAATGAATTCAACTGAATTATTCTCGGTATTGTAAATGCAGAAATAACTGGCACGACCAAAACGTAAATCAAAGGTTGATTCAGGGATATTTTGAGTTGAGGTAATTGCTATTTTCATAATCTAATCATTTGTTATTATGTTATTGATCTCATCTGATTTACACATAGGACAGCAACTTGCGGTTGTTGGGTCAGGAAGATTAAAACGAGCATGACATTGGTTGCATACATACCAGTTTTCATCCATATGGGCATTTCCATAAACGGTCTTTATTTCTTTCGTTTCAACCAGTGCTTCGGCAATTTTTCGTCGTGCGCTTTCGTAAATACGCGCAAAAGTAGCTCGTGATATTCCCATCAATTTGGACGCTTCCAACTGATTTAATAAATCGTAATCTGCCAATTTGATTGCTTCGTATTCTTCATATAATAGTTCAACCATTTTTGAATTAGGACGGTGACCATATGGCTTATAACCTTTAAATCCTGGTGGAGCTACAATCTTACGTAGTCTTCTTCTTCGTGGCATATTATACAGTAAATTTATAATGAGAATATGCTCAAAATTATAAATAATGAGAATATGCACAAAATAAATCGTGAGTTATTTTTATTTAAGATGATTAATAAAGTATTAGAAAGCCTTTAAATAGAAGGTTTGAACGATATGTTTTAGTAAATGCCCAGATGCTTATATTTTTTAATCATTACGTATGTAGTGGTGTTCAGTGTAAAGAATTAACATTGACAGGTTGAAATTAATGGGAGAAGAAGGGACCATATCAGCTGTGGGGTTAAATTAATTTGATTAGTTGATGTGAGTTTTTAAGGTTGAGATTGTACTGGAATATGATTGATAATTATAATTACCCGAATAGCATGGAAAAAAAAGCAAGTAAGCTGATATTATTTAAAATTTATAAACTACTTATTGCATCCCTGGTGATTGTGATGGTGGGGTGTGCACCTAAAAAGTTACCCCAGGAAACGAAACCAAACATTGTGCTGATTATGCTTGATGATTTAGGTTATTCTGACCTGGGTTGTTATGGTGGTGAAATTAACACACCTAATATTGATCAATTAGCATCTGAAGGAATCCGTTTTACACAAATGCATAATAGTGCCCGTTGTTGTCCAACCAGAGCATCACTGCTGACAGGGCAGCATCCTCAGGTTGCAGGGATAAATGGTATGGGTGTTAATTTAAGTATGAATACAGCTACCATTCCTGAAGTGTTGGTTCAAAATGGATATCAAACCGGTATGACTGGTAAGTGGCATTTGTCAACGACAAAAGCTTTACCTGATCATAATGAGCAATTGCAATGGCTGGCCAATCGAGTGGATCATGGTCCGTTCTCACCATTGGAAAATTATCCTTGTAACAGAGGTTTTCAGGAGCATTGGGGTGTAATATGGGGTGTGGTTAACTTCTTCGATCCGTTTAGTCTTGTTCATAATGAAGAAGCTATTAAGGAAGTGCCTGAAGATTTTTACATGACTAATTTTGTTACCGATAAATCAATCGATTTGTTAGAGCAGTTTTCTGAAAAAGAGGAACCTTTTTTTATGTATGTAGCGCACACAGCCCCACACTGGCCATTGCATGCCTTGCCTGAGGATATGGCTAAATATCAAGGTGTTTACGATGGTGGATGGGATAGTTTGCGGACAAAACGATATGAGAGAATGTTAGAGTTGGGTCTCATTGATGAAGAAACCTATCCGTTAACTCCAAACAGCTCAGGAAGATCGTGGGAAGAATGCGAGAAAAAGGAATACGAAGCCAACTGTATGGAAGTTCATGCTGCTATGGTTGATAGGGTAGATCAAGGGGTTGGCAAGATCGTAACTAAACTTAAAGAGTTGGGTATTTACGACAATACAATCATAATGGTATTGAGTGATAATGGAGCATCACCTGAGAGAGGATATCCACCGGGATTTGATCGACCAGGTTTTACCCGTGATTCTGTCATTATAGAATACAATGCACAAAATCCTGGTTCAGGCACTACCTGGAACTATATTGGATCAGCATGGGCAAGTGCTGTAAATACACCATTCAGATATTGGAAAAAAGAATCATACGAAGGTGGAAGTGCAACGCCGTTTATTGTTAGCTGGCCTGAAAAACTTAAAGATAAAGCCAATACAATCAATCGTGGTTTTGCACATGTTGCAGATGTGTTACCAACTTGTTTGGATGTAGCTGACTGTTCTTATCCTGATTCGATCAATGGTATGAAGGCAATTAAACCTGTTGGAAGCAGTTTCTTACCTCTTGTTGAAGGTAATGTTTCTACAACACATGATGTATTTGTTTGGGAGCACGAAGGTGGTAAAGCTGTAAGAGTAGGCGACTGGAAAATGTCAGCATTGCCGGGTCAACCATGGGAATTGTTTAATATATCGCACGATCATACCGAGTCAGATAATTTATCATCACAATATCCTCAAAAAGTAAAGGATCTGGATAAAATATGGAAAGATTGGGCTGATAAAACAGGTATTAGGTATTAAGTAAACATAGATTTTTTCATAGTTTGTTTTGGTGAGCTTTAGTAACTGATAGGTTATTATAGTTGTGGTTAAAGAGGTTATCTGTTGTAGTTCAGATAACCTCTTTTTTTTCTTTAATTCTTCAGTCAGTTAAATGTATCAATCTTATAATTAGTTAGAAAATAGGTGACCAACATTGGTTCGTTAATAGCAATAATTTACGAACGTAGTTTATATTTACGTAAATGGATTTATTTTCAGTACTTTGTTGATTAATTTTGTGTTGTTTAATGTGCTTAAAACCAAACTAGCCTAAACCAAACCTGATGAACACCCAATCGTTGACAAAAAAATGGAGCAAAACCATTTGCCTTGCATTTCTTTACTCTCTTTCAATTTTTTCAAATTGTTATTCGAAGGGAAATCGTATTCAATCTTCTGATTTAAAAGATAGTTTAATAAGCTTATTAAAAAAGTCTGGCAACGATACTTTAATGATTGATAGTGTGTACGCACATATACGAATTAACCGACGCAGACTAGGTGAGGAGTACAAAAATACATTGTTGGAATATATTGATTATACAACAAAGATTCAATATTCTAGGGGAGCTATGCGCATGTACGATCGTTTAGGCTTAAATGAACGCTATGATGAACGCTATGACTCAGCCGTGTATTATCACCTTAAATCTCTGGAACTGGCCTTAGAGCTTAAGGATAGTTTTCAAATGGCTTATAACTATAATAATATTGGACAGGCTTATCGACTGCAGGATATAAATAACCTGGCCATTAAGAATTTTCATAAAGCACTGGAGTTGCAGGAAGCAAATGGTAACGATAAAGGAGCATCTTTTACACAAAACACTCTTGGAGCTGTTTATGTAGTTCAGAAAGAATACGATCAGGCCATGCATTATTTCAGGGAATCGCAGAAGATTGCTGTACGCAGAAAAGACCAAAGAACTCAATCATATAATTTGGGGGCGATAGGCGAAGTTTTTCTGTTGAGAGATCAGCCCGATTCAGCTATTGTATATTTTAATACAGCCAAAGATATTAAACAGCAAATGGGCGATAAAAAGGGCCTCGCCGTTTCAAAGCACCTTGTAGGGCAGGCATATTTTAAAAAAGGTAATTATGTTGAGGCTCAAAAGTTCCTGAATGAGGCATTGGTTATTCATCAGAAATATAATAACGAACGATACATAGCACTTTGTTTCGACTATCTGGGTAAAGTTAAATTGAAACAGAATCAATTTTCTGAGGCTGGAGCTTATCTATTAAAAGCAAAAGAAATTGCATCAAATATTCATTCTTACGAAAACCTGATCTCTATCAATAATTCACTAAAAGAATACTATCAAGAGATGGACAAATGGCCAATGGCCATGTTGGCCATTCAGCAGAATCAACAAATAAACGATAGTTTGTTTAGTTTAAAAAAGACTCGTGAGATGCAGGCTCTGGAAATTGAGTATGAAACTGAAAAACAAGAGCAACAGATAAAATTACTATCGGCTGAGAATGAAATTAAGGAGCAACGTTTAAAAATTGGTATTGCAATTATTACTTTGCTTGTTTTAACAATTGCGTTTGGTATTTTTATTCAAAAAGAGAAACAAAAACGTTTTGTACTTGAGCGCGATAAAGTTAAACAGCAACTGTTACGATCGCAGATGAATCCACATTTCCTGTTTAATGCTTTAGGAAGTATTCAAAGTTATATGTATCAGAATGATGTAAAGACAGCTGCCCGATATATGGGTAATTTTGCTTCCTTAACACGATCGATATTAAATAATTCAGCAGTTGAACAAGTTTCGCTCGAAGAGGAAATTAGTACTTTAACAAATTACCTGGAGCTCGAAAAAATGAGGTTACAATCCAATTTTCAATATTCAATCAAGGTGCCGGAAGAAATGGATATTGAATTTATTACTGTTCCACCTATGTTGATTCAGCCATTTGTTGAAAATGCCATTAAGCATGGTATTAAAAATTATACGTCAGGTGGAAAGGTGGAACTAACGTTTGAAGAAACAAGTGATCTTATTCATGTAATTATTGAAGATAATGGAGAAGGGATAGATACTACCAGAGGGAAAATGGTAAGTAGTCATAAATCAATGGCTACCTCTATTTTTAAGCAACGGATGAAAATTATCAGAGATAAGTTTCCCAATGTTCCGGAACCTGTAATTGCCGATTTATCAGATGTTAACCGTAAAGGAACACGTATTGATTTGTATTTACCGATACTGGAATTAACTTCAACCTCAAATGCCTGAAAAAATGAGTGAATATAAAGCTGTAATTATTGATGATGAACCTAATATGCGCATGTTGTTGCGCGAAATGGTTGCAGATAATTTTTCGGATATTAGAATTGTTGCTGAAGGAGCATCTGTTGAAGAAGGAGTTTCGATCATTGAGTTGCATAAACCTCATATTGTGTTTTTAGATATTGAAATTAAAGGCGGTACCGGTTTTCATATTTTGCAAAAAGTTAAGCCTTATTCATTTAAACTTATCTTCATAACAGCTTTTAATCAATTTGCTATCAAGGCTATAAAATTTAGTGCCATTGATTATATATTAAAGCCTGTGAACGAAACCGAGTTTGTTCAAGCAGTCAATACAGCCATTGAAGGTGTCAGACAAACGTTAAGTATAACACAGATGGATAATTTTATTCAACATCTGGAAAAAGAGGAACAACGCAAAAAAATAGTTCTTCGCACATCTGATGCAATTCACCTGGTTGAGGTTAGTGATATTATTTATTGTAAAAGCGATAATAGTTATACTTCGTTCTATTTGAAGGATAAAAAAGAGATTCTGGTTTCAAAATCAATTAAAGAATTTGCTGATTTATTGGAAGAATATCGTTTCTTTCGACCTCACCAGTCATACCTGGTTAACCTCAATTACGTAAATAAAATTGATAAGAGTGATGGAGGATTTATCATTCTTAATAACGGCAAAGAAATACCTGTTTCGATGCGTCGTAAAGCCTATGTTTTGCAAATGGTTGAAACATTATAGACTAATTGGTCGGGTATAGGCCAAAACAAATTCCGCTAAAAACAATACGCTTTCAAGTAAGGATAGTACCAATTCAAATTTACCCCGTTGTCTCATGTTTTTGGACTCTACTTTTGGAGAGTAAACAATTAAAAACCTAAAAAACATGAGAACAATAAAAATGTCTTTGGTGCTAAGCGCACTTTTCGTTTTTGGATTAACTGCAAATGCACAGGACTCAAAATTTATGTTGGGAGCTGGAGTGGATTATGCTACCGAAATTCAAAATCTGGGTATTCATTTAAAAGGTCTGTATCAGATTAATGATGTATGGGAAGCAGATGCAGGTTATACTTATTATTTCAAGAAAAACTATACCAATTGGTCATCACTTGATTTTAATGGTCACTATGTTTTTAGCTGCAACGACAAAGGATGTTTCTATGCACTTGCCGGATTAAATGTAACTTTTTATAAAGTCAAGTTCGATAATGTCGTTAGTGATTATGAGGTTGATTACAGCGACGAATATACTGATTATTATGATAGTATGTTGAGTCTTGCTACTGACATGGAGGCCAAGGGCTCTGATGTTGGGTTAAATATAGGTCTGGGTGGAAGAATGGGTTTGACTGATAATCTATTCCTTACAGGTGAAGTAAAATACACATTGGGTGGAGCCAATTATTTGAATATTGGTGCTGGTATTTTGTATGCCTTTTAATAAAAAATAAACTATCGGGAAATGAGTTTCGGGATACTCTCAAAAGGTGTCTCGAAACAATTTTCTGAATTTCCTTCAGTTAACCCAATGTAATCGCTATGAAAAAACTGATCATACTAATATATCTTTTTGTTCCTGCTTTTTTAATGCAGGCTCAGATAAAAGTCGACGTAGGTAAAAAAGTAGAAAAAACAGCTAATAGAAAAGCCAATCAGAAGACGGATCAGGCTATTAATAAAACCTTCGATAAACTTGAAGAAGGGGTTGGTTCGCTATTTGGCAAGAAAAAGAAAAATACATCAAAAAGTATCACATCTGAACAGAATAATAATACTCAAGAAGTTTCAACTAATGAGTCAACTGTTGATGAGAATATTAAAGCTGATAAGGTAACCATGAGTTGGAGTAAATTTGATTTTGTACCTGGTGACGAAGTTATTTTTTCAGATGCTCCCGATATGGATGAAGAAAACGGAGAGTTTCCAACCCGTTGGGATTTGAAAGCTGGGCAGGTTGAAGTTGTGGAAGTAAATGGTGAGAAAGTGATTGCTTTTTTCGACGGAATGCCTGAAATAACTCCGTATCTTAAGAATGCCGAAACCGATTACCTTCCTGAAACTTTTACCGTTGAATTTGATGTTTATCGTCCTTCACACGGTAATCGTTTCTTTGTTTATCTATGGGATCGGAAACGACAAAAAAGCGGTGGTAATGCTGAAATAGAAATCAACCTTAATCGAGTGAGTGTAGGCGAGATTTCTGCCGAATATGCACCAGAGCGAGATAACGAACAAGGACGATGGATGCATATTTCAATAGCTTATACCAAAGGAAAGCTTAAAGTATATCTTGATGATACACGTTTAATAAATATTCCTCATTATGAGTTTAATCCATCCGGACTATCCATCCAATGTTATTTTGCCAATGTGAATGAAAAGCAAATCTGGTATCTGAAAAATGTAAGAATTGCTAAAGGTGGTGTTAAATATTACGATCGTATTTTAAGTGACGGAAAGATTGTTTGTAATGGTATCCGATTTGATGTAAATAAAGCTTCTCTTAAACCTGAATCGATGGGGCAAATCAACGAGATTTACCAGTTGATGAATAAAAACACCGATCTGAAGTTTTCTGTTGAAGGACATACAGATAGTGATGGTAATGATCAACAAAATCAGACATTATCTGAACAACGGGCTAAGGAAGTCATGAATACTCTTATCCAAATGGGGATTGATGCGTCTCGCTTACAATCGAAAGGTTTTGGTGAAACTGTACCGTTAAATAATAATGCTACCCCTGAAGAAAAAGCCAATAACAGACGGGTGGAGTTTGTGAAAATCTAACTTTTAAATTTTCATTATGGGAACTTTAATATCTGTTTTGGTATTATTTGCTGTCATTTTCTTAACTGTTTGGGGCATCATGAAAGGAATTAAAAGAGCAAAAGAAAACTTTAGTTATGGAATAAATGCAGCTCAAGATAAAGTGCACGAAATAAGAATGGCATCGAAAAACGAATCCAATGAGGTTAAGAAACTAAATGCCGAGCAAGAGAAGGGTCTTGAGATGATTGAGCAACTTCTGGATAAACTTAACTAAAACCTGAAAAGATGAGTATGAATTATATAATCGGAATAGTGGTTGTATTGGTTGTGATGATTACAATTAGTTTGTATAATCGTTTGATCCAACGCAACAACGAAGTAGAAAATGCTTTTGGTGGTGTTGACGTACAGTTGAAGAAACGTTATGATTTAATACCTAATTTAATTGCAGCTGTTAAGCAATATGCTGCTCACGAAAAAGATTTACTTATCAATATTACATCATTGCGCAGTATGGCAATTGATAAGAATCTAAGTAACGACGAAAAGGTTGCAATTGACAACCAGATTTCATCAGCGATGAAAAGTATAATGGTGGCTGTTGAGAGTTATCCTGATTTAAAAGCGAACGATAGCTTTATGAACCTTCAACGAAATCTTACAGAAGTTGAGTCACAGATATCGGCTGCTCGTCGCACATATAATGCAATAGTAACTGATTACAATAACAATATTCAAACTTTTCCTGGAAATTTAATGGCGGGTTTTCTGCATTATTCCCGAAAAGCTGTGTTTGTTATTCCTGAGGTGGAAAGGGCTAATGTAAACGTATCAGCCATGTTTAATCAATAGATCTTAACCAATGGAAAATCAAGATTTATTAATGCTTTTTAATCAGGAGCTTAAGCCTGAATTAGAAAGTATCGAGACTCAGCGAAAAACAATCAAGCGATTGATTGGTGTATTGATAGCAGGTTTGGTATTAGCTAAGATTACATATGAAAGTATTCGAAATGATTATGTAGCCTGGCCTGTAGCTATTGGTTTGGCTTTGATTGGTTTGGTGATGGGAGCCAAAGCTATGCTTAAATATTTTAAGTATAGGTCTATTTTTAAGAAAGAAGTTGTAACTAAAATAGTTCATTTCATCAATCCTTATTATGTATATGATCACAAGCGCCATATTAATGCCAGTGATGTTATAAAAAGCAACCTGTTTGGTGAAAAAATAGATCGTTGCCAGGGTGATGATTTTGTATCTGGGATAATTGATAAAACGGATTTTCAATTCTCTGAAATACATCCTCAATACAAGCGTGTTACAACAGAGGATGGTCAGCGTAAAACAGAGTGGATAACCATTTTTAACGGATTATTTTTTATGGCTGACTTTAACAAACATTTAAATGCCGAAACGTATGTTTTACCTGATAAAACAGAAAAACGTTTAGGCCAATGGATACGAAAATTTCAGAAAAATAGTGACTTTGGAACTTTAGTGAAATTGGAGGACCCAACGTTTGAAAGCGAGTTTAAAGTGTTCTCATCTAGTCAGCAGGAAGCTCGTTATGTATTAACTCCAACTATGATGCAGGCTATCGTTCGTATACGTCAAACGTTAAAAGAAGACTTCCGTTTTTCATTTATTGGCAACCGTGTATACTGTGCAGTAGGTTTCAAAAAAGGATTGTTTGAACCTCGTATACGTAAATCGGGTGTCAACTTTCGAGATGTGGAATTTATGCATCAGCTTTTCTCTCTTATCGAACTGATTATTCAGGAAATGAATTTGAATACACGGATCTGGACTAAAGAATAAAACCATGAAAAATACATTTGTTTTAGGATTGTTATGGATGCTTTTTATGCTAGGCGCATGCAATAGTAATAATTACTTGTCGCCGGTAGATCCGAAAATACCAGACATATTTCAACAAGATAGTTTATCAAATGCATTGATAAATAATAAGCTGGAGCAAATAAATCAATTAAGTCGAAAAGCTGAAGATGTTGCGCATTTGATGGAAGGTACAGGAAGTTTGGATATGGATGAGATGAAAGGATTGGACAAAGTTCGGTTTATGAAAGATTTTGCTCAGGTGATGTTTATCATGAAGGATTTTGGTGAAGGAATGGAAGAATATCAAGATTCACCATCGGCAAATTTGGCTGTTGGGGATACTTTAAATGCTGTTGACTTTTTAATGAATGTTATGGCACTTCGAATAATCGAAATTCAGCAAAAATATCCCCATTTAAAAGGACTTTTGAATAGCAATTCTACTCAGTCTTCCGATTCAACTCATCTTGTAATGGATTTTGGTTTCTGACAGAGATAGAGATATATGGAATCTCAACTAGTAGATATTTTAACCAAACTTAAACTTAATGCAGAATTAAAAATGAAAAAGAAAATTTTACTTTCAATCTTATTTTCCTTAACAAGTACTATTGCCATGCTTGCTCAGATAGTTGCTTTTCAGGGAATCTCAAAAACAAGAATTAATTTATCAAGTTCAACGGTTGTTGGTGAAGTAACCATTAATCCTCAAGTGGCAGGTAAAGTCATTGTTCGTTTTGATGGAGACTGTTCAACCGATGTGGGTGATCGTATAGTTTTGGCTGCCAGTAATACACCAAACTGGGGAACGAACGACGGAAGTGTTTCTGTTGAAGCGGTAAGTAATGATATCCCAAACAGACCTTTTTCGCATACAAGGGTTTATGATGTTTCACCCGGAAGTAATACTTTTTATGCGATTGCTCAGAATTATGTTGAAACGGATGGTTCGGGTATTGCATCTATCTATGGAAGTTTAACGGTTGAATTTGTACCCAATGGGGTTTATACTGTTACAAGTGATAATATTTCTCAGGTTCAGATCGATCTGACTACCAAGACGGTTGTAGGTCAGGTAGCTGTTGATGCCAATACATCAGGTAAAGTTATTGTTCATTTTGATGGTAGATGCATCTCTGATGTTGGTGATCGAATAGTATTGTGTGCTAGCAATACAACTTCCTGGACTAGTAATGATGGGAATGTTGCAGTAGAAGCCATTGATACAGATCTAAACAGAAATTCATTTTCGCATACACGCGTTTATGATGTTACAGCTGGTAGTCATGCTTTTTATGCTGTTGCACAAAATTATGTTGAAACAGATGGAAGTGGAGTAGCTTCTGTTTATGGAACGCTCACAGCAGTTTTTATACCAGATGGTTTATTGCCTTTTGCTTATTCCCGCATCGTTGAAGTGAATACAGATTTGACTAACGTAAAAACGGTTGGACAAGTAAGTATAAATGCTGCAACATCAGGAAAAGCCATTGTTCATTTCGATGGTATGTGCAATTCTGATGAAGGAGATATGATTGTGTTGGCTGCCAGTGATACACCTGACTGGGCCGTTAATGATGGCAATATTTCTGTTCAGGCAGTTGATGCTGATTTAAACCATAATTCATTCTCACACACCCGAGTTTATGATATAAATGCGGGCTATCATACCTTTTATGCAGTGGCTCACAATTATGTTGAAACAGCTGGGTCGGGTGTTGCTTCTATCTATGGAAGCCTTACCGTTGAGTTTATTCCGGATGCAACAAGTACAATAATAGATAATCAATTGGTTGAATCGGCATTTAATATATATCCGAATCCATGCAGTGGTAGTTTTTGCATTGAAGGAGCATCAACTTTTAATTGTGAAATATACAATATGGCCGGTAATAAGGTTGTTACCTTTTTGAATAATAGAGCATATTCTCCTTTTAACATTGAGAACTTACCTTCAGGATCGTATCTGGTAAAAATAATAACAGATGAAGGTTCATTGATTAAAAAATTGATTGTTGAATAAAAAAAAACGATGACAATGTGTATTTTAAGAAATATTGCAGTGGTTCTTTTATTGGCATTTTCACTGGTAATGAATGCCCAGATTGATTCCGAAAAATATGCCGTAAAGTCTGGTCATGTTGAATATACCTTATCGGGCAATACAACCGGAACAAAAACTATATGGTGGGATAATTATGGCGATAAGACCTACGAAGAAATAAAATCGGTTACCGAAGTTAAAATGTTTGGAATCAAAAGCCGTGAAGAAACACATACAATAACTGTAACTGTTGGTGATAAGTTCTGGTCGGCCAATCTTTTGGATGGATCAGGTCAAAAAGGGGTGCTGGATGTGAAAGAACTGGCTCATGCCATAGCCGAGGATATGACAGAGGAAGAAGCCAAACAAATGGAACAACAGCTATTGGATGCATTTGGTGGCGAAAAGCTGGGAACAGAAAAATTCCTTGGTTATCCTTGTGAGGTGTTGTCTGTAATGGGAGCCAAATCGTGGATATATAAAGGTGTTGTGTTAAAGTCAACAGCTAAGTTGATGGGTATGGAGAATAATGAAGTAGCTACTTTGTTTGAT
The DNA here is from genome assembly GCF_050589785.1 of Carboxylicivirga caseinilyticus. Taxonomy (NCBI): domain Bacteria; kingdom Pseudomonadati; phylum Bacteroidota; class Bacteroidia; order Marinilabiliales; family Marinilabiliaceae; genus Carboxylicivirga; species Carboxylicivirga caseinilyticus. Next base: position 70,001 of record NZ_JBNGOX010000012.1, read on the forward strand.
GAGAATATTAGTATTTCAGATGATCGCTTTACTCCACCTTCAGATGTCGAATATCAGGATATATCTACTTTGCAGCAAAGTATGTTTGAATAAAAATGTGATACTAACAATTTAATTCTCAGCGAATGGGTTAATAGTTGTTGAGTCAGGAGGTTGCCATAAGATGTGGTAGCCTCCTTTTTTTAAAAAACACTTCGTGTACCCGTAAAATTAGTTCTGAATTCTGAAGGGGTACAACCTTGTCGTTTTTTGAAAATGCGGTTGAAATTGGAGATGTTGTTGAATCCACATTCAAAACAAATCTCACCAATACTCTTATTACTCTCGATTAATAAACGGGTGGCATAACCCAGGCGAATCTCATTAACAAAATCAACAAACGACTTGCCTGTACGCTGTTTTATCAATCGGCTGAATGAAACGACGGTCATATTTACCCGACTGGCGGCATCTTCCAATTTTATTTTTTTGCCAAAATTTTCTTTTACAAAGGTGTAGATCGACTCTATACGTTCGCTGTTGTGAAAATCATTCTGGCGAAGGAAGGACATGTTAGTTAATAACTGTTGGTCTCTTGAAATAGCAAGGTCATATAATAAAGATTGAAATTCAAGATAACTGTCAAAGCCTCTTTTTTGACTTAATCTTTGAAGTCGTGGCTCAATCATATTAATTGTTTCCTGTGAAAACAGTATTCCCCTATATGCATTGTTCATTAATTCTTTAACCGGTTGTAGGAGATTGCGACTTAGTAAATCGTCATTGAATAATTCTCTGGGGAATTGAATGGTTATCTCGTGTAAAGTCTCTTTTCCTGTGTTCTTGTAATTTTCCCAGCCATGGTATAAATTGGGGCCAACCATTACCAGTTCTTTTTCTTCAATTTCTCCAATATGGTCACCAACCACTCTTTTCCCTCCTTTGGCATGGCGTATATAATTAATCTCAAATTCAGGGTGAAAATGAATGGGAAAGTTGAAAAACTCTCTTTCTCTATCGAAAATTAAGAAACAATCATTCTCTTTCAGAGGAGTTATTTCACGATGAATTTGATTTGACATAGCTGTGATTTTGATGCAAATATAGTTGTTGTGATAAAATAGTACAATTCTATTATTATATAAATGATGGAAAATTGCAGTGAATAGTAGCTTGTTGAATTTGTGTGTGTAATAGAATGTATTTGTATATCAATTAAATAAACACAATAGTGATTTTGGAAGAATAGTAAAAGTTTATATGAATGATAAAATAGTATTTATTAGTGATGTAAAAATACTTGTTGAAGCTTATATGTGGAGCTACTTTTGTTTAAAATTTTAATTGCTATCCAGGTTGTATGAAGATGTGTTTTAATAAGATCTACTGTCTTTTTCTTATGGTGGTTATTACAACTGTTGCCTGTGATGATCAATCTGAGGAAAAAACGGGTCGCCAAGAGTTGATCGAAAGATTGCAGAGTATAAAAGGGAAAGGTATATTATTTGGTCATCAGGATGATTTAGCATATGGCATCAATTGGAAATATGTTGATGGTCAATCGGATGTTAAACGTGTTGCCGGGGATTATCCTGCTTTGTTTGGATGGGAATTGGGAGGATTAGAGCGGGGAGATGCTTGTAATCTGGATAGTGTGCCTTTTGATGTGATGCGGAGTTTGGCTATAAAGGCTTCTCAAAATGGAGGTATTAATACTTTTAGCTGGCATCCATATTCACTTATTAATGGCGAAAACTCATGGAACACAGATACAACTGTTGTTAAATATATCATTCCAGGAGGAGAATATCACAATGAATTTATCAGACAGTTAGATAAGTTGGCTGTATTTCTGAATTCTTTTCAGATGGAGGATGGAAAGAAGATGCCGTTTATCTTTCGCCCTTGGCATGAGATGGACGGAAGCTGGTTTTGGTGGGGTAGTAAACATTGTACTTCCGATGAGTTTAAAGCGCTTTTCCGTTTTACGATTGATTATCTGAAAAATGAAAAGGGTATGGATCAGATGGCAATAGCTTATTCGCCTGATTGTAGTTTTAATTCGCTTAATGAATACCTTACCTGGTATCCGGGTGATGAGTATGTCGATATTGTGGGGATGGATAATTATTACGATTTACGTGTAGGAGGGGATGTTGATGCAGCCATTAAAAAGCTTCAGATAGTGGTTGGATACACAAATCAAAAGGGGAAAATCTCAGCCTTAACCGAATCGGGGATAGAAAATGTTGCAGATACAACCTGGTATACCCAAAAATTAGGAGTTGTGTTAAAGGATAGTCTGGTAGCTGCAAATCTTAGTTATACTATGGTTTGGCGCAACGATCCGGATGTTCATTTCTTTTTCCCATATCCGGGACATCCGGGAGCAGTTTATGCAAAAGAATTTTTAGATCAGGATCATATCTGGTTATTAAATGATCTGGTTGAATCAGAAAAATAGAGTGAGTAATCATAGTATTGAAAGAATTATAATAATGTTATGAGAGAAGATGTTTTTGAGTCACGCCTCAAAAAGGTTAAAAAGAAACACCGAAAGGTTATTAATAAGCATAACAAGGCATTGTTTAGCGAAAACGGAATTTATACCCGTTATAAATATCCTGTAATTACACGAAATCATGTGCCATTGCACTGGCGTTTTGATTTGAATAAAGAGACCAATCCTTATTTTATGGAACGCATTGGCTTCAATGCTGCTTTTAATGCAGGAGCCATTAAATTAAATGGAAAGTATTTGATGGTCGTTCGGGTTGAGGGCAATGATAGAAAGTCGTTTTTTGCAGTAGCTGAAAGTGACAATGGGATAGATGGATTTACCTTTTGGGATAAACCAATTGCAATGCCTCAGACTGATAATTGGGATACGAATGTATATGATATGCGCTTAACACAGCATGATGATGGATGGATCTATGGCGTGTTTTGTACAGAGCGTAAAGACCCTGAAGCACCCGACGGTGATACCAGTAGTGCTGTAGCTGCAGCAGGTATTGCACGAACCCGTGATTTAATAGAGTGGGAGCGACTTCCTGATTTGATCTCCACAACAGGTCAGCAGCGTAATGTGGTACTATTCCCTCATTTGATTGATGGAAAATATGCTTTTTATACTCGTCCTCAGGATGGTTTTATCAATACAGGTAAAGGAGGAGGAATTGGTTTTGGACTGTCTGATACCATCGAAAAAGCTGAGGTGAAAGAGGAAGTAATTGTGGATGCTAAAACCTATCATACCATTTATGAAGTAAAAAATGGTTTGGGTCCAGCTCCTATAAAAACCGAACGTGGTTGGTTGCAACTGGCTCACGGAGTACGTAATACTGCTGCCGGTTTACGATATACCTTGTATGTATTTATGACGGATTTAGAAAAACCATGGATGGTTACTCATAAGCCAAACGGACACTTTATTTCACCATTAAAGGATGAGCGTGTGGGAGATGTTTCTAATGTGGTATTTGCCAATGGATGGATTGCCGATGAAGATGGAAAAGTTTTTATTTACTATGCTTCATCTGATACCCGTATGCATGTAGCAACTACAACTGTTGATCAATTGGTAGACTATTGTTTGAATACGCCTGCGGATAAGTTGCATTCGCATCTGAGTGTACAAACAATCCATGAGTTGATTGATAAGAATAAGGATTTTATGGATTTGCTTAATTTTTAAACATTATCTTTAATTGACATAAAGGGCTCCTTAAGATTTGAGGAGCTTTTCCCTTTGCTAACAAACTAAATTTATGAATGATAAAGTTACCCTGAGAGAGAAGATCGGATATGGTTTTGGCGATGCTGCCTCATCGATGTTCTGGAAAGTATTCTCAATATTTCTACCTATTTTTTATACCGATGTCTTTGGAATATCTGCAGCAGCGGTAGGTACTATGTTGTTGGTTACCCGAATCTGGGATACAGCCAACGATCCGATTATGGGTATTATTGGTGACAGAACTAATTCAAAATGGGGTAAATTTCGTCCTTATCTTCTTTGGATTTCCGTACCGTTTGGATTGGCCGGAGTGTTAATGTTTACTACTCCGGACTTGGGTGTGACCGGTAAATTGATCTATGCCTATATAACTTATACCATAATGATGATGGCTTATACGGCTATTAATGTGCCATATGCCAGTATGTTAGGTGTAATGTCTCCTAAGTCAAATGATCGAACTTCGTTTGCATCGTATCGTATGGTATTTGCTTTTGCCGGAAGTATTCTGGTAGTTGCAACTTACCAACCCATGGTAGATTACTTTAAAGGAATTGTGACTGAACAAACTTCTTATCAGCTTACCATGTTTGTTGTAGGTTTGGTAGCAGTTTTATTTTTCGTATTAACCTTTTCATGGACTCGTGAGCGTATTTCTCCTCCCAAGGATCAGCAAAATAATTTAAAAGAAGATTTAAAAAATCTCGGAAAAAATATTCCCTGGTTTGTTTTATTAGGAGCTGGCGTGGCAACACTGATATTTAACTCGGTAAGGGATGGTGTTGCTTTATATTATTTCAAATATTTTGTAGGTGATGAATCGGTTGTTGAGTGGACGGCTACAACCATAAGTTACAGCACTGCATATTTGTTTTTAGGGCAGACCACCAATATGATTGGAGTTATGATGGCAAAGCCCGTATCGGCAATTATAGGTAAGCGAAAAACATTTATGTATGCCATGTTTATTGCAGCTGCTTTGAGTGGAGTATTTTATTATATCGATAAGGATGGACTTGTGATGATGTATGTGTTGCAGGCCCTAATCAGTTTTTGTGCTGGTATTATCTTTCCATTGTTATGGTCGATGTATGCCGATTCAGCTGATTATTCGCAATGGAAAACAGGCAGAAGAGCTACCGGTTTGGTGTTTTCGGCATCCAGTATGACTCAAAAGCTGGGCTGGACAATAGGAGGTTCTGTAACCCTTTGGTTGCTTTCTTATTATGGTTTTGAGGCGAATGTTGAGCAATCTGCTGAAACGCTGGACGGTATAAAATATATGATGAGTTATTTTCCCGGTATAGCAGCCTTAATTTCCGGTTTGGTTATGATCTTCTATCAGTTGAGTGATGATAAGATGGAGGTAATCATTTCAGATCTGGATAAGCGCCGCTCTGAAGAATAAAATAAGAAATTTTCAAAAAAATCCCATGTTATGAAAAAGCTAATTGTTGCCTCGATGTGTGTATTAGGTTTACTAAATGCATGTCAGCAACCCCAATCAGAAACCATGATAGTGAAGCAATTAAATGATGGCTGGACTTATCAGCAGGTAAATGGTGATTATTCAGGTAATGCCACAGTTCCAGGTACAATACATACCGATTTGTTGAACAATGGTCAGATTGAAGATCCATTTTATCGAACCAATGAAAAAGATCTTCAATGGATTGATAAAGAAGATTGGGTATATCAAACTGTTTTCAGTATTGATGACCAAACCATACAACACGACAGATTGGTGCTTCATTTTTATGGTTTGGATACTTATGCTGATGTTTATTTGAATGATTCTTTGGTGTTGAGTGCTTTTAATATGCACCGTCAGTGGGAAGCAGATATTAAGAAATTAGCCAAAGCAGGTGAAAATAAGCTGAAAGTATATTTGCATTCTCCTATAAAGAAAGGACTTGAATTGTATGATGCAGCTGCTTATTCTTACCCGGCATCAAATGATCAGTCAGAAAATGGAGGACTGGGAGATAAAAAAGTCTCTGTTTTTACCCGTAAAGCTGGTTATCATTACGGCTGGGATTGGGGACCTCGTTTTGTTACCTCTGGTATATGGCGTCCTGTTGAATTGATGGCCTGGAATGATGCAAAAGTAACCTCTTTGCAGATCAAACAGCCTATGGTAAATGCTGAGAAAGCTGAGTTAGAGGCGGTGGTTGAGGTTAATTCAGAATCATCAACATCAGTTGAAGTGGAGCTATTTAATAGTACGGATCAAAAGGTGATTCTTAGTCAGACAGCTGAATTAACTTCAGGTAATAATGTAATTGAACTTCCTTTTGAGATTGAAAAGCCAAAATTATGGTGGAGTAATGGATTGGGTGAAGCTAAGATGTATGATTTTGAGGTTCGCATTAAAAAAGGAAATAAGTTAATTGCTGATAAAAAAGTATCAACAGGTATTCGGTCAATTAAGCTGGTTCGCGAGAAAGACGATAAAGGAGAGTCCTTTTTATTTGAATTAAACGGATTAAGAGTATTTGCCAAAGGAGCTAATTACATACCGAATGATAATTTTCTTCCAAGAGTGTCTGAAAAGGATTATCAGAAGGTGATTGCCGATGCTGTAAATGCCAATATGAACATGTTGCGTGTTTGGGGAGGTGGTATTTATGAGAATGATTATTTCTACGATCTGTGCGACCGTAACGGTATTTTAATCTGGCAGGATTTTATGTTTGCCTGTTCAATGTATCCGGGTGATGAAGTATTTTTGAACAATGTAAGACAAGAGGCCATTGATAATGTAAAACGTTTACGAAATCATCCATCTATTGCTTTATGGTGTGGAAATAACGAGATAAACACTGCATGGAATTATTACAGCGAAGGAGGCTGGGGCTGGAAACAGAGATATACCAAAGAACAACAGGACGAGATTCAAAAAGCCTATTTGGATGTGTTTCATAAAATTTTGCCACAGGTAATTGCTGAGAATGATTCTGATATTGCTTACTGGCCTTCATCACCACAGGCTGGTTATGAGCCCGACCAACATGCTGGCTACGAAACCACTTCGGGTGATATGCATTACTGGGGTGTGTGGCATGGTTTACATCCTTTTGAAGATTTTAAAAAGTATAAAGCAAGGTTTATTAGTGAATATGGTTTTCAGTCATTCCCTGATTTTGAAACTGTTCAGACGTATGCTATCCCGGAAGATTATGATATTGAGTCGGAGGTAATGGCAGCTCATCAGCGAAGCGGTATCGGAAATCTAAGAATTAAAGAATACATGAGTTGGGAGTATAAAAATGTGCCTGGTGATTTTGAGCAGTTTTTATATATGAGTCATGTTTTACAGGCTCGTGCTGCTAAAATGGCTGTAGAAGCTCATCGACGTGAAATGCCTTATTGCATGGGAACATTATATTGGCAGATTAACGATTGCTGGCCGGTTGCGAGCTGGAGTAGTACTGATTATTATCATAAGTGGAAAGCAATGCATTATGCTGTCAAGAGAGGGTATGAACCTGTAATTGTTTCGGCTGATGTGAAAGCTGATGGAGTGGATGTTTATCTGGTTTCGGATAATCACCAAAAAGAAGATGTGCACTTAAAGGTTAGTGTTGTGAAGTTGAATGGTGAAGTTGTGGCTGATTTTGAAGAAGAAGTAGTGATGGAGGCAAATACTTCTTCGATGGTTAGGTCTTTGGGTTATGAGGAATTATTGAAGGGTGTTAAAAAAGAAGAAGTTATTTTGCATATGGAGGCAAAAAGAGGGGATGAGGTTTTAGCGGAAAATATGGCTTTTCTAGTTAAGCCAAAGTTTATGGAACTCCCCGAAGTAGAATTGAGTCATACTTTGAGAAAAGAAGGTGATAAATTATATCTTGATTTGTCTGCAGACAAAATGGTCTTTAGCCTATATGTTAAGGTCAAAAATAAGCAGGCGGAATTCTCTGATAATTACTTTAATATGTTGCCTGGAGTAACGTATACTATTGAAATTAAGGGAGTGGATATTGTTTCGGAAAATGATATTGAATTGATGCATCTACAAATGGTAAAATAATATCTGGATCTGCCTGTAAACTTTTTTGCAGGCAGATCAATAATTTCTTTTTGCAAGGTCTATGAGAGTGGTAATAAATTATTCTGTTTTACTCATTATTATAATTTTTTCTGGTTGTAATCTATCGACTGATACAGAGGTTTTTCGCATAAAAGATGGTAGGTTGACCGATGCTCATGGGCAGGTATTTGTCATAAGAGGCATGAATATGCCTCATGCGTGGTTTCCTGAAAAATCTTACCATGCCCTTGATGAATTAGTAAAATACAATGTCAATTGTGTAAGAATAGTTTGGGAGGCAGATATTGCGGTTGATGATCTGCATAAAATAGTTGAACGATGTATTGACTTGCAAATGATTCCAATGATTGAATTGCATGATGCAACGGGAGATTCAACCGATGCAAAACTTTTGGATATGGTGCAGTATTTTGTTTCTGATGAAATGCAAAGCCTTGTGCATCGATATGAGAGATATCTACTATTAAATATTGCAAACGAATGGGGTAATCACAATACCACGGATGAATATTGGAGGGATGCTTATAAAAAAACAATTGCTCAAATGCGTCAGGCAGGTTATAAAACTACTATTGTAATTGATGCTCCTGGCTGGGGGCAGAATATGTCGCCAGTTATCAGATATGGACAGGAATTACTAGATTTCGATCCTCAGCATAATTTATTGTTTTCTGTTCATATGTATGGCTCCTGGAATGATGATACTCAAATTGAATCAGAACTTACTAAAGCTCAGTATTTGCATCTGCCAATTATAGTAGGAGAATTTGGCTATAACTATAATAATGGTGACAATAATCTTGGTTGTAAGGTAAATCACCGAAGAGTATTAGAGGTTTGTGATGATTTAGAGATTGGTTATTTGCCCTGGTCGTGGACAGGAAATAACAAAGAGAATCAATGGTTGGATATTGTTTCGATAGAAGATTGGAAATCATTAACCGAATGGGGAGAAGAAATTTTGTTGGCATCTAAAGGGATTAAAGAAACTGCAAAAAAGGCCACTGTTTTTAAATAAATTTTCCATTGAATGCTATTTTTATGTGGGTATAAAAGTTTTCTATCCCGATTTGATGTGCTTCTACATGTTTATTCCTGCCATAGAAGGGCCTTATCTAAAAAATTAAAGTTTACTATTAATTATTTGAGATAATTAATATTGTTACTATGATAATTACAATGTTGATTGTAATTCTGTTTAAACTTTTCGTTCTTTTCTGAAACGTTAAAAATATAAAATATAAATTATCAATTGTTATAAAATTAATATTGCATATAAATAGTATGAAATTGCAATAACGATAAATGTGTATTAGCAATATTCTACTTCTTTGAATTCCCGATATACAAAGGTAGTTATTCTAAATATTTTATATTAGTGTGTTGTGAGTGAGTTTTGCTCTGTGAGATTTGTTCCCTTATCGGTTTTGTGTTTTTTAGTAAGGAATGTATAAAAATGCATTAAATTTTTCAAGTCGAATATATAATGTTGAAAATGTAAAGCAAAAAATGTATAAATTTGTTAACTGTTGATAGTGTGTAAAATACAATAACAAAATTAAATCAGTTAATCTAAATCAAATCTTATGAATGTAAATCTGCGATTTCTGACTGTTATTGTCATGTTGTTTATGGTTCATACATTTTTTGGCCAAAACCGGACGATTACAGGAAAGGTTAAAGATGACACAGGTCAGCCACTGCCTGGTGTATCTATCGTTATTGAAGGCACAACACAGGGTACTATCTCTGATATGGATGGTAATTTTACCTTAAAAGTGCCAGAAGGAAATATTAAGTTGGTATTTACTTTTATTGGTTTCGAACGTCAAACGCTGGATGTTACCAATCTTTCAACTTTGGATGTAAAAATGAAGGTTGAATCCGAAGGTCTCGATGAAGTTGTGGTGGTGGGTTATGGTTCTGCCAAAAAGACCAACCTGACTACAGCACAAGTTGGAGTTACCAATGAGCAAATGGAAAAAACTGTCAATACCACAATGGAGCAAGCCATTCAGGGTAGGGCTGCGGGTGTTTATGTGACTCAAAATTCTGGTCAGCCTGGTGGTGGAATGTCAATGATTATCAGAGGGGTTAGTACGATAAATGGCTCGACGGAACCCTTGTATGTTATTGATGGTTTACAGATTGGTGGATCTTCAGTTAGCTCAGGTAGTACCAGTTCGACCAATCCTCTGGCAGGTATTAATCCATCAGATATTGAGGATATTCAAATTTTACAAGGGCCATCAGCTACAGCAGTTTATGGTTCCAGAGCAACAAATGGTGTTGTTATAATTACAACTAAAAGGGGTAGAAAAGGAGATGCAGATATTTCTTATAATTTCTCTTACTCTTTGCAAACGACTCCACAACATCTGGATGTAATGAATCTGAGAGAATATGCTCAGATGGTAAAAGAGTTTCATGATATAGCCGGAGGCACAACACCTGAGGAGTTTCTGGATCCATCTATCCTTGGTGAAGGTACAGATTGGCAAAGCGAGTTGTTTAAGAACGCTCCAATGCAGAAGCATCAAATAAGTGTTAGTGGTGCGGGCGAAGTTTCAACTTATTATATTTCCGGTGAGTTGTTGGATCAGGAAGGGGTTGCTACAGGATCGGAGTTTAAGCGTTATAACTTTAGAGTCAATACTTCTCAGGAGCCACGAAAATGGCTGCGGATGAGAGAAACTGCTAACTTTAGGCAGATTAGGGAGACTCTAACAACTACTTCAGAAGGTGTTATTAGTAATGCTTTGCAAAATACCCCTCAGGTTCCTGTAAGAAATATTGATGGTTCATGGGGAGGGTTTGAAACAAAAGAAGGATCAAATCAATATTCTCCAGTCAATCCAGTTGCAATTGCCAGTTTAAGAACTAATGAAAATGTTAGAAGAGAATTAAACGGAGGAGTAAATATTGAAGCTGATATTATTGATGGTTTGGTTTTTAGAACCGGTTTAAATGGTAGCTACAACACTCAAAATGCCATCTATTTTAATCCAAAGATGAAAATAGGGTGGTTTGTAAACGATAGAGCTTCATTTACTGATTTTACAGGAGTTAGTACTTTCTATAGCTGGGAACAGCAGTTGACCTTTAATAAAACTTTTAATCGTCACTTTATTGACGCTACAGCACTGCATGAATATAAAGAAGGAACCTGGAAACAAAACACAGGTTATCGTGATGGATTTCTGACTAATGATATTATGGACTTAAATGCAGGTGATGAAAGCACATCTGTTGCAAGTGGAGGAAGTAATTCGTGGGCTATGGAGTCTTACCTTTTCCGATTGAACTATAACTACAACGAAAAGTATATTCTTCAGGGTTCAGTTCGGGGTGATGGTTCTTCTAATTTTGGAGCCAATAACCGATGGGGATTCTTTCCTGCAGGATCTGTTGCCTGGAGAATTAGTAAGGAAAACTGGTTTAATGTTCCATTTATGAATGAGTTAAAGGTACGTTTCGAAACTGGTTTAACGGGTAACTCTGGTTGGGGGTCTGGAATCTATTCTCCATTGAGCACAACAGCTACAGAATGGGGTACCGGATTCTCACCTAGTAAAATTGCGAATCCTGATTTGCAATGGGAAGAGACGATGACGAATAACCTTGGTATCAATATTCACTTATTTGAGAACAGAATTCAGATTGAAGGTGATATTTATGAGAAAGCAACCAATAATCTGATTTTTGATGCCAGTCTTCCTGGATTTATGGGAGGATCGGGTAATGGTGGAGCAGGCGCTCCAACCGTGAATTCAGGTAAAATCAGTAACAAAGGTTGGGCAGTTAGCCTGTTGTCAACCAATATTCAGACTAGTAATTTTCGCTGGGATATGAATTTTAATATTTCCGGGGTTGATACCAAGGTTGAAAGCCTGAATAGTGAATTGGGCTTTTTTGATCGTACTTCATGGTGGATGAATAACTGGACGCAACGAACTGCAGTTGGTTACTCGCCATGGATGTTTATGGGTTATGAATATGATGGATTGTTTCAGTCAGTTGATGAGATTTATAACAGTGCTATTCCAACTGATTCCGACGGAAATAGATTGGAAATAAGCGAAGATAATGTTTGGGTTGGTGATGTAAAATACAAAAACATTGAAGGAGAAGCAGGGGCAGAAGGAGTTATAGATGTTAATGATCGCACATTTATAGGAAATCCTTGGCCTAAATTCTTTGGTGGTTTTACGAATAACTTTACCTATAAAGACTTTGACTTAAGTGTATTGATAACCTTTAATTATGGAAATGATATCTATAATTATGTGAGAATGATCAACTCAAATCCATCGCAAATAAATTTGGGTCGAAACCTGATGAAAGATGCAATTGATTATGCAAAAATTGCAATGGATGAACAGGGTGATACCTACATTGTGAATGCTGACACTGATTTACCTCGTATATCTTATGGACCTAATGGTAACTGGACACGCTTTTCAAGTAGATGGGTTGAGGATGGTTCATTTGTGAAACTGAAGAATATAACCTTAGGATACACAGTTCCTAAATCATTGCTGGAAAGAACCCGGTATATTAAAAATCTGCGTGTAGCCGTAAGTGCACAGAACTTATACACTTTAACCAAATATACAGGCTATGATCCTGAGGTTGGATCATACGTTGGAAGTAACGCTTCAAGCGCTAACCAGGCAATTGGTATTGATACCGGACGTTATCCGTTAACTCCGACCTATACGTTTAATTTAGTGTTAAACTTTTGATGATCAGGTATTATGAAGATTTTAAAATATAACTGGCTGATAGGCCTAATTGTAATGTTTGCTCTTGCCAATTGCTCTGAAGATTATTTGGTAAGACCTCCGGAAGATGCACTTACCGATGCTGATTTTTATAAAACGGATGAAGAGGTAATGGCTGCAACAGCACCTTTGTATAGTCGTATGTGGTTCGATTATAACGATAAGGCATCATATAGTATTGGTGATCTTAGAAGTGGTATTATGATGGCTCCCTGGAATAGCCGTGAATTTGGTGCATTTAATGCAAATGGTGATAACTCGGAAGTTATTGCCGGATGGAATGCCTTTTTTACAGTGATTCAACAATCAAACCTTGCTATCAGAAATATAAATACATATGCCACTGAAGATGTTTCGGATAAAGTAAAAACAATGGCAATTGCAGAAGCCCGCTTTATGCGTGCATGTGCTTATCGTAATTTGGTTTTAGCCTGGGGAGCTGTTCCAATTATTGAGGATAATATTGAAATTATGAATTCTACTGATATTCGAAGAAATACAATTTCAAGTATATGGAAATTCCTAACTTCAGAAATGCGCGATATTATTGATGATTTGCCGGAAGAACCTTATGTAACTGGTAGAATTACTAAGTATTCGGCTGAAGGTATGTTGGCTCGTTTTTATTTATCAAGAGCGGGTGTTGAATCAAGTGGGGGAGTTCGTAACCAAACATATCTGGATAGTGCTAAATATTTCGCTCAGCATGTAATTGATAACAGTGGTAAAGCATTGTTGGAAGATTATCGTTCACTATTCCTTTATCCATATGATAATAACAATGAGTCATTGTTTGAACTGCAATGGGTCTATTCAACATCATGGGGACCAAGTAATTCTGTGCCTGCTTATCTTGCTTATAGTTCAGATATCGCAAATGGTGATGGATGGGGTGGAGCTTACAGTGCTTCATGGTATTTTGTTTCCCAGTTTGAAGGAATAAATCAAATTGGAACAACTGGTGATACCATAAGAGGAGCAACACTTGATACTCGTTTGTATAATACATTTATGTTGCCAGGTGCCCAATATCCAGAGATTACACAAGATGTTACTCTCGAAGATGGGACCGTTACTACACAGGAGTGTATTTATCCAAACAGTACATCTGATTATGCATTTGCCTGTACTAAAAAGTACATCTGCGGTAAAAATGTTGATATAGCCGAAGGAGCTTCTTCGCAACACTACCCAAACAATACATACATGTTGCGTTTAGCTGAAATGTATCTGATTTATGCGGAAGCTGTGCTGGGTGATAACGAACAGTCTTCTGATGTAACTGCATTAGAGTATGTAAATATGATTCGTAGAAGAGCTGGCTTGAATAATCTGGCATTGAGTGATGGCGATAAAACATATTTCACTGCCGATGACTTGTTCAAAGAAAGAACTCTGGAGTTTGGAATGGAAAGTATGTTCATGTACGATTTGAGTAATATTTTCTATTACAACAAAGAAAAAGCATTGAGCATTTTAAATAGTCAGGATCGAGGATTGTTTGCCATATATGCCGATCAGTTCCCAAATCCAAATTACTGGACTTTTGTAAAAACGTCATGGCATACTGAGCGTACCATCACAGCTACTGAAGGTAATTTTTATCTACCGATTCCAACAGCTGATTTAGGTAGTATGCCAAGTCTTACATTAGATCCTGTGGATTATTATACTGGTAATTAAAACCCTGAAATTTAAATTGAAAATGATGAAAAATAAATTTCGATATATATATCTAACGTTGATGACGCTTGCATTGGTAATGCTATACAATGCTTGTAGCGACGATGATACACCTGGAACACCAAGCATTGATTACGTTCGTATCACAGATCCCGATTCTGCCGATTCGTTGATTGTAAGTGCTGGTCAAGGGCAGTTAATTGCCATTATGGGTGAAAATCTTGGAGGAGCCATTAGTATTGAGTTCAATAATATTGAAGCTTCGTTAAGCATACCTTACGTAACCAATTCATCGATTTTGGTTCGTGTACCAACCGATATTCCAGAGGAAGTAACTAATCAGTTTGTAATTTTCTTTAATGATGGTTATACCCTGACGCATGATTTTACAGTTGCAATTAATAAACCAAGTGTTACTTCAATGGATTGTGAATATGTGAATGATGGTGGAGTGGCTGTTATTCATGGTAATTATTTCTATGAACCTATTTCGGTTATTTTCCCTGGAGATTTAGAAGGTGAAATTGTATCAGTTGAAGACGAAACAATTGAAGTGATTGTTCCTGAAGGAGCTACAGAGGGGCAGATTTCTGTAAAATCAACCTATGGAACAGGAAGCTCTACATTTATGTTCCGCGACAATCGTAATATCGTAATAAGTAGCGATCCGTTTACCGGATGGTGGAATGCTGATTATGTGGTTAGTAATCCGGGTGAAGATGATCCGGAATTGATCAATGGAAATTACATCAGAGTGAATAAAACCATTGGTAGCTGGAGTTGGGTTGAGGTTGCTGGTGGACCGGCAAGTGCAATGGGTGATATCAGTAAAAACATTCCTGATGAGGCTATTCTACAACCTGGCTTGTATAGTCTTAAGTTTGAGGTTAATACTTTGTTGCCATACGATAATAATATGATCAAATTTAATTTCGGATTGACATCTGAAAACAATGATGCATATCAGTGGGCACCTCCTTATGATACTGAAGGGGAATGGAAAACAGTAACGATTCCATTTGATGAAATGATCACTTCTTATGAAGATGCCGGTTCGGTAATTGAAGTAAGTGAGGAAGGATACTGGTGTCGTGTGTTGATACACGGAAGTGGTGAGCTTGACTGTGATATCGCCTTTGATAACTTCAGAATTGTGCCTAACAAATATTAAGAATTGAATTATTATGAGAACAAATAATTATAGAAAAATAAGATTCATAACATTGTTGCTGGCAATTCTGTTTGTTAGTTCGATAGGGATCTTATTTACATCGTGTGATAAAGATGAAGATACTGGATCTACCAGTGTTGAGCTTTTAAGCTATGGTCCGATGCCAATTGCACGTGGTGCAGAATTACGTTTTATTGGTGAAAACTTTTTGGATGTAAACAGTATTATATTACCTGATGAAATTGTAATTTCTAAGGTTGATTTTACTGATCATACTGCAACCAGTATTAAATTAATTGTACCACAAGATGCAGTTGAAGGATATGTATATATGGCAACAGCTAATGACACAATTAAAACGTTAACACAAATTGGATTCGATGAGCCTATATCAATTGACGAATTCTCTCCTGCATCACTAAAACCAGGCAGCGAATTGGTAATTACAGGTGATTATCTGAATCTGGTTGGCGAGGTTATTTTTACAAACAGAGTGGTTGTAGATAGCACTCTGTTTATTACTCAGGAAAGAAAGCAAATTTCGTTAATTGTTCCAGCGGAAGCTCAAACCGGAAAAATTGCGGTGTCGAATGCTGCTGATGATCCAATCGTTGTTTATTCTGAATCGGAACTTGAAGTAGTAATTCCTGCTATTGATGGTATATCTCCAAATCCTGTTAAATCGGGTACAGAACTTACCATTACAGGTTCTGATATGGATCTGGTTACCCAAATTATTTTCGGAGGTGATGTTACAGTTACAGACTTTACAGTCGTTGATGAATCCACCATAACTGTTACAGTTCCTTTGACTGCTCAGGATGGTGTGGTCACTCTTAAATTGGCGTCGGATGTTTCTGTAGTATCGGATGATGAGTTAGTAATGGTAATGCCTGAATTAAGTGTTGCGCCAACAACCATTAAAAACGGAGAATCTTTAACCGTATCAGGCGAAAATCTGGATTTAATCAGTAGTGTTACCTTTTCAAGTGGTGTTTCAGGTACTATTCAATCCGGAGGAACTGAAACTGAAATTATGGTTACAGTACCTGATGCTGCAGTGTCGGGAGAGGTGACTTTCTATACTACTTTTGGTAGTGAAATATCAGGTGGAACAATTACAATTGTAAATCCTGTTTTGAGCAGCTTTACACCTTTATCTACCAAGCCTAATTCCGACATTGTTATTTCAGGAACCGACCTTGATTTGGTTGCTTCAATTGTGTTTAGTGGAGGTGTACAGGGAACAGTAGTTGCTCAAAGCGAGACTGAGATTACTGTTACTGTTCCGGTTGGTGCTGTAACGGGAGTAGTTACTTTAGTAGCTATTAATGGTGTAGAAGTGGTATCTGTATCAGAATTAGAAGTGCTTCAAAATCTTCCAAACTTTGAGTATTACACTGAGGGAAAAGGAACACCCGGTGAAATATTAACACTTAACGGAACCAATATGGATCTGATTAAGGAATTAGTATTTCCGGGCGAGATTGTTGCAACAGCATACGGAGAAAAAACCCCAACTAAAGTTGAAGTTTACGTACCCGAAGATGTTACACGAGGAACTGGTCAGATACGTTTGGTAACTTACGAAGGAGAAGAAGGTTATTTGCCCGAATTATTCTTTGGAGGAACAGATCCTATCACATCTGAAACTGTTATTCTGGTTGACTATGAACAGCATGGTGATCATAATGGATGGTGGGATGCAGGATGGAGTGGTAATACATCTATAATTGATGAAGGAGATAATATGTATTTGCATGTTGATGATGTAATTTCTGATGGATGGATAATAAATTGTAATCACCAGGCTAATGGGGCTCCTGCTCCGGTGGTTGAGAATGTGGAAAACTACGTTATTAAATTCGATGTTAAAATAGAAGAAGGCGTAACTGGAGCCGAAAATGCATCATTGATGTATGTATTAGGTGATGGATGGTACTGGTACGGAACGGGATTAATGCCGGCTACAACAGGTGGCGATTGGGTAACAGTATCGTTGGATGCATCTGCCTTAGGTTTAAGCGGAACCTTGGATATGTCATCTGGAACTAATGGTTTATATGGAGGTCCTATTCCGGGTGGAATTAGCTTCGACAACTTGCGACTCGATCCAAAATAATTAATTAGATATCATTGAGAAGAAAGGTTGTATTTTATATGCAGCCTTTCTTTTTAAATAATACTTGATAAAAAACTATTCAAGAATGAGGAAATCATACTTGTCGTAGGATAAATCAGTAGTTAGTTTTGTGTAAATATTTTATCATTTTACAGATAGTTGAAATTAATATAACTATCTATTATTTAGATCAGATAGTTGATAAAATTAGTTAATGTAGAGTCTTTATGAAAAAATCACTGTCGTTTTTGTTATTCATGATGTTGATATTATCATGTTCAAATGATAATAATGAAGAACCAAAAACTCCCCCTGTTTTTAAAAGCAGTATCCCTGCAGATCAGGAAGAAAATGTTGAAATATCAACTCAAATACAGGTTACATTTAATGAAGTAGTGTATTTGGTAGATAATTATAATATTACGGTTAATGGAGTGGCGGCCGATGTTACGGAGGCATATACCAAAATAATAATAAACACATCGCTTCTCAAAGGAAAAGAATATACGATCAGTATTCCCAAGGGATCA
The DNA here is from genome assembly GCF_050589785.1 of Carboxylicivirga caseinilyticus. Classification (NCBI taxonomy): domain Bacteria; kingdom Pseudomonadati; phylum Bacteroidota; class Bacteroidia; order Marinilabiliales; family Marinilabiliaceae; genus Carboxylicivirga; species Carboxylicivirga caseinilyticus. Next base: position 88,060 of record NZ_JBNGOX010000012.1, read on the forward strand.
TTGATAAATATGGATAATGTTTTGTTGGCTGATGATATTGAGTTTTCGTTTAGCACGGTCGAAGGCCCGGCAACTTCAATTGATGAGAATTTAGTATCTGCCAATGCTTCAACTCAGGCTGTTAATGTTTATAACTTCCTGAGAGAAAACTATGGGAGTAAATGCTTATCATCCGTTCATGCTAATGTATCGTGGAATACAAACGAAGCAGAATGGGTAAATTATCATACAGGAAAATATCCGGCCATGACAACGGTTGATTATATTCATCTTCCGGCGTCTCCAGCCAACTGGATTGATTATTCTCAAACAACCTTCCTTGAAGAATGGTGGAATAATAATGGATTGATTTGTGCTAACTGGCACTGGATTGTACCACGTTACGAGGGGCATGCAAATAGCAATGAGTTCACCTATAAACCTGAAGAAACCACTTTTAAAGCATCGAATGTATTGATTGACGGAACCTGGGAAAATACAATAGCGATGGCCGATTTAGAAAAGTTGGCTGGCTATTTGAAACTTTTGCAGGAGAAAAATATTCCGCTCATCTGGCGACCCTTTCATGAAGCTGCAGGAAATACTTATGAATATACAAATGGAACAGCCTGGTTTTGGTGGGGATACGAAGGGCCAGATACCTACAAAGCGCTTTGGCAATTTATGTTTAATTATTTTGAGGATCAGGGGTTAAATAATTTGATATGGGTATGGACTACTCAAACAAAAGATAATGCATTCTATCCGGGAGATGAGTATGTTGATATTGTAGGAAGAGATATTTATACCAATACAGATGCTTCTGATATAGCCTCTCAATATATATCCATACAGGAAACTTATCCTAATAAGATTATAACGTTGAGTGAAATGGGTGGAGTTTCACCAATATCAGAGCAATGGAGTGCAGGTGCAACCTGGTCGTATTTTATGCCTTGGTATGATTATGATAGAACCAATGTAATTAATAGTGATGCTTTTTACCAGACAGATCACTATCATGCTAATATAACATGGTGGACAGACGCTGTTGCCCAAAGCTTTGTAATTACAAGGGATGAGATGCCGGATTTAAAGTGAGAAAACCTTATAGTATTCAGGCAGCCTGTAAAAATGCAGGTTGCCCTTTTATGATTTAAATATTACAAAATGAAACAGACTCGATTTTTGCTTGTTGGTTTGCTGGTAATAACTTCTATTACAACTAAAGCCAATGTTTCTTTACCTGCTGTTTTTGCTGATCATATGGTGCTTCAGCAGCAAAGTGATGTTAAGATATGGGGGTGGGGAAAACCACTGGAAGAAGTAAAACTAAAAGCAGGTTGGAGTGCTGATACCTTGAAAACAGTGGTTAATAATCAGGGTAAGTGGTCAGTTCAAATTCAGACTCCCAAAGCAGGAGGTCCTTATGAAATTACTATTCAGGGCTATAACTTACTTACATTGAAAGATATTCTGATTGGAGAAGTTTGGTTATTGTCTGGTCAGTCTAATATGGAATGGACAACAAGGGGAGGAATAATAGGTAAAGAAGAAGCTGTGAAAGAAGCAGATCTTCCTAATATTCGGTTATTTACTGTAACGCCACGCACGGCTTTAAATCCTACCCATGATGTTAGTGGTGAATGGAATGTTTGTACTCCTGAAACCATGTTGGATTTTAGTTCGGTCGGTTATTTTTTTGGTAAGAAACTGCAAAAAAATCTGGATGTTCCAATTGGAATGATTTGTTCAAGCTGGGGTGGTACACCAGTGGAAGTATGGATGCCGGAGGAAGTATTAGAAGCAGATTCTCAATTAATAACATCTGCAAAATCTTTAAAGCCAGTACCATGGGGACCGGTTGAACCCGGAAGAGCCTTTAATGCAATGATTGCACCTATGATGCCATTTCAGTTTGCCGGAGTGCTTTGGTATCAGGGAGAAGCAAATACTGCCAATCCATCAACTTATACCGCAATGTTGCAGACCATGATTAAATCGTGGAGAGCCGGCTTTGAAAAAGATTTACCTTTCTATTTTGCTCAGATTGCTCCATGGAATGGTTATGGAGGTACTTCAGGAGTTGAAATCAGAGAAGCTCAAAGAAAGGCTTTGAGTCTTGCAAAAACCGGTATGGTAATGACCAGTGATATTGGAGATACCATTGATATTCATCCACGGAATAAGAAAGATGTGGGGCTGCGTTTTGCTAATCTGGCTTTAAATCAAACCTATGGTAAAACTGATTTGCCAATTTATGGGCCGCAATATTCATCTTATCAGGTTAAAGGAACCAAAGTAACTGTTTTGTTTGATCATGCCGATGGATTAAATGTTAAGGGTGATGCACTATCGTTATTTGAAGTGAAGGACCAAAATGGAGAATGGCATAAGACAAAGGCAAAAATCAGAAAAAATACTGTGGTTTTAGGTAGTAAGGTGAAAGAACCGGTTGCTGTGCGATTTGCATGGACTAATGCAGCTACACCTGGCTTGTTTAACAGTGATAATTTACCTGCATCCTGTTTTAATACCGATATGCCATAAGTATTTGTAGAAGGTCAAAAGCATAGAACACTTTTAAGAATGAAAACAGAAGAAATGAAAAATATGATCCAGGAGATGGATCAGGAGTTGAAAGAGATATTAAAGTTTTGGGCGGATCACTCATTGGACACTGTAAGAGGAGGATTTATCGGGGAAACAGACCGTGCCGGAGATAAAAAAGAAGATGCAGATAAAGGTGCAGTATTAAATGCCCGATTGTTATGGACCTTTTCTGCAGCCTGTAATTTTTATGGAGATAAGAAGTATCTGGAATTAGCTGACAGGGCTTATGACTATCTTATGACTTATTTCTGGGATAAGAAAAATGGTGGTTTATACTGGGCCGTTGATTCAAAAGGTGAGGTATCCAATAAACGTAAGCAGGCATATGCTCAGGGATTTGGTATTTATGGATTATCAGAATACTATAAAGCATCGGGCAAGAAAGAAGCTCTGGAAAGTTCCATTGAATTATATCAACTTATTGAGAAATATTTCAAGGATGATGAGTTGGGAGGTTACATTGAAGCTTTGGATGATGATTGGACACCATTGGAGGATATGCGTTTAAGTTTAAAAGATGCCAACGAACCAAAGTCGATGAATACGCATCTCCACATAATTGAACCTTATACCAATTTATATCGAATGTGGCCGGATGCTGATCTTAAAAAACGTATTCAGCATTTACTTGAAGTTTTCAGAGATCATATCATTAATCAGGAGACTGCACATTTTCAGTTATTCTTCGATATGGACTGGACAGTAAAATCTGAGATTGTGTCTTATGGTCATGATATTGAAGGTGCATGGTTATTGACTGAGGCGGCTCATGAAATACATGATGAAGAACTGTTAAGCCAAATGAAGGAAATTGGAAAACGCATGGTGGATGTTACCATTAAGGAGGGTATGGATAGCGATGGAAGTGTTTTCTATGAAAAAGAAGATGGTCATCTGGATACTGATAAACATTGGTGGCCGCAAGCCGAAGCCATGGTTGGTTTAATGGATGTATATCAAAATACAGGCGATATGGCTTATCTGGAAGCTATTCAGAAAGTGTGGGATTTTATCAAATCGTATGTAAAAGACAAAGAAAATGGTGAGTGGTTTGGTAAAGTAAAAGCAAATGGGCAACCGGTACTGGAAGATTGTAAAATTGGATTCTGGAAATGTCCATACCATAATTCAAGAGCTTTGCTGGAAGTGATTAACAGACTAAAAACCATAAATAACTAATTGTCTTTTTATAGTTAACCTAAATGATTTGAATACAATGAAAAGATTCCTGTTATCACTAATGATTATTTCTCATTTTACTTTCAGTAATTCATGTACTAAAGCTGAAACGGAGGAAAAACCAGCACCTGAATTTCGATCAAGCATCCCAGCGAATAATGAAACGGATGTGGATATATCCTCAAATATAGAGTTAACTTTCAATGAGGTCGTTTATTTGACAGAAAATCATGGCATTACTGTCAATGATGTTTCAGCAACAGTTGAAGCTTTATATACAAAGTTGAATTTGTCCATTAATATGACACCGGGCACTCAATATAAAATTTTGATTCCCAAAGGTGCTCTTGTTAATATGGATGGGGTAAAATTAGATGAAGAAATAGAACTGATGTTTACAACAAAAGAAGAAACGGTTCGTCATAAAGACCCTAATTTTCATATTTACCTGTGCTTTGGTCAGTCAAATATGGAAGGACAAGGTGCCATCGAATCTCAGGATAAGACTGTTATTGAGCGATTTCAGGTATTACAGGCTTTGGATTGCTCTGATTTAGGTTCAAAGGGTAAATGGCGTGATGCAGTGCCACCATTATGTCAATGTGCATCGGGTTTAACTCCAGCTGATTATTTTGGGCGAACGCTGATCGCGAATCTTCCTGATTCAATAAAAGTTGGAGTTATCAATGTGGCAATTGGTGGGTGTGATATCAGATTATTTGATAAGGATATTTATCAGGATTATACAGCTACCTATAACGAGAGTTGGTTTACAGATAAGGTAGCAGCCTATGATGGAAATCCATATCAGTATCTGATTGATCTTGCTAAAGTGGCTCAACAAGATGGTGTAATTAAAGGAATACTGTTGCATCAGGGAGAAACCAATACAGGTGATGCAGAATGGCCAAATTACGTCAGGAAAATTTATGAAGACATGATGTGGGATTTAACTCTTTGTCCTGATGAAACACCTCTGTTGGCAGGTGAAGTTTTTTCTGGTGAAAGCAATTGTTGTAGTTCGATGAATCCAATAATAAACACCTTACCATCGCATATTGCCAATGCTCATGTAATTTCTTCAGACGGTTGTACTGGGCAGGATGAAGCTCATTTTGATTCAGCAGGTTATAGAGAATTAGGTAAAAGATATGCTGTTAAAATGTTATCATTATTAGGATATGAAGATATAGTAACTGAATAAGTATTCAGTTTTATGGTCAAACGGAAAATGAATAAATAGTTATATAAATAGTGTTTTATGAAAAAGGGAATTTTATTGTTGGTTGCGGCTTTACTTGCTTTACATGTAAGTGCTCAAAAAGCTGAAAACCTTGCCTTAACTCCTCCGATGGGTTGGAATAGTTGGAATACTTTCGGAACCGATATCAATGAAAAACTAGTGAAAGATATTGCTGATGCTTTTGTAGAGACGGGTTTGAAGGATGCAGGTTATGAGTATTTGGTGTTGGATGATGGTTGGATGGCAATGGAACGTGATGAGAACTATAATCTGGTACCCGATCCTAAAAAATTTCCCAACGGAATGAAGGCGGTTGTGGATTATGTGCACAGTAAAGGATTGAAATTTGGTATTTATAATTGTGCCGGAAATAAAACTTGTGCCGGATATCCGGGTAGCCGGGGTTTTGAGTATCAGGATGCAAAATTATATGCCGAGTGGGGAGTTGATTTTTTAAAGTACGATTGGTGTAATACCGAAAATCTGAATGCCAAAGGTGCATATCAAACCATGCGTGATGCCTTGCATGCAACTGGTCGTCCTATTCTTTTCAGTATCTGTGAATGGGGTGATAACGATCCTTGGAAATGGGGTGAAGAAATGGGGCACATGTGGCGTGTTACCGGCGATATCATTAACTGCTGGGATTGTAAGGTAGGACATGGTACATGGTCGTCATTAGGTGTTTGGCCAATCATCAAATTACGCAAGGATATACGTAAATATTCAGGACCAGGTCACTGGAACGATTTTGATATGATGGAAGTGGGTAATGGAATGCCTGTTGGTCAGGATCGTGTTCACTTTGCCATGTGGGTAATGTTATCCTCGCCATTAATTATGGGTAATGATTTACGTTCGGCATCAGAAGAAACCATCGAAATATTAACAAATGAGGAAGTAATTGCAGTTAGTCAGGATAAGTTGGGTATTCAGGCCTATTGTCATTCTGATGAAGGTAAAATTGAAATGTGGGCTAAGCCAATGGCCGATGGAGAGTGGGCTTTTGCCATTGTTAATATGAGCGAGGAACCTGTTGAAATCGATCATGATTGGTCATGGCATCCGGTTAAAGATGATTTATCCGGAAGAAGTCTGTCAGTAGAACAAAACGAATACACCATCAGAGATCTTTATAATCATAAAGATTTAGTTACAACTAAAAAGAATCTGAAAGCCACAATACCAGGGCATGATGTGTTAATGATCAGACTAACACCAAAGAAAAAATAGAATAAACAGCAGTATAGGTCAGGCAACTGGCTTATGCTGCTTTCTTAAATCCCAAAGCTATGAAAATCTCCTTCCTCAATCTCCTTTTTATATTAGTCATTTCATCTTGTACTACAAAAACAAGTATTAAAGTTAATTCACTGGGTTATAAGCCTGATGATGCAAAATATGCCAGTATAACACAACCATCAGAAACCACCTTTTCAATTATTGATCATCAGACTCAAAAAACAGTTTTTAAAGATGAGATCAGTCTAACGATATTTCAGAATGATATAAATGAGAAAGTCGCCAGGATTAATTTTTCAGACCTTAATCAGCCTGGTAACTATTATATTAAAGTAGGTGATGTAGCTTCTCCTGTATTTACAATTAGCAACGATGTTTTTAAGAAACCGCTGTATACTTCGATGCGTGCTTTTTATTTGTGGCGTTGTGGTGAGGCAGTTGAAGGAGAGTATGACGGACAAACTTATACACATGCAGAATGTCACACCGATGATGGTTATACTGCTTATGAAGAAGATAATGAGCAAAAGAAGGATGGTGTTGGCGGATGGCACGATGCAGGAGACTATGGAAAGTATACCGTGAATGCAGGTGTAACGGTTGGTTCTCTGTTTCTGGCATGGGAGCATTTCAACGATAAGTTATCTGCTCTGAATCTGCACTTGCCTGAAAATAGTGTCAATGCAAAATTCCCTGATTTTCTGAAGGAAATTAAATATGAGATTGATTGGTTGTTTAAAATGCAATACAATGATGGCTCAGGTCGTGTGTCTCATAAGCTAACCCGCAAATTCTTTTCCGGTTTTATTATGCCGGAAACGGATAATGAAAAAAGATATTTTACAACCTGGAGTTCTGCTGCTACAGCTGATTTTGTAGCAATGATGGCGATGGCCTCCCGAAATTTACGTCCTTTTGATGAATTGTATGCCGATAGCTGTTTGGCAGCGGCTAAAGTAAGTTACCAATGTTTATTGAAAAACCCTGAGCATGTTAAGTTTGAGCAAGGCGATTTTTCAACCGGTGGGTACCAGACCAATGATGAGGACGATCGTTTATGGGCTGCTGCTGAAATGTGGCTGGCAACAGGTGATCAACTTTACCTCAATGATCTTGAACAACGTTTAAGTGTGCTGGATAATTTAGTTGAATTAAATTGGGATTGGGGAAATGTAGGTAATCTTGGTGTTTTTGGTTATGTATTGCATCCAACTGAAACTCAAAATCAGGATTTATATTTAAAAGCTAAAGCATCTGTTTTGTCGGTTGCTGATACAATAGTGAAGAACACACAACAAGATGTGTATGGCAGATCGTTTGATAAGTATTTCTGGGGTTGCAACGGGACTGTAGCCCGTCATTCAATTAATCTGGGAGTTGCTAATTTACTTCAGCCAGATAAAAAGTATGCAGAGGCATCGGTTAGCATTGTCAGTCACTTGTTTGGGTGTAATTATTATGGCAGATCTTACATTACCGGTTTGGGAATAAATCCGCCTATGTATCCGCATTCGCGCAGGAGTGCAGCCGATTCTGTTGATGCTCCGTGGCCGGGATATATTGTTGGTGGAGGACATACAGCTATTGACTGGGTTGATAAAGAAGAAAGTTATAGCCATAATGAAATTGCTATTAACTGGCAGGCCGGTTTAGTTTATCTGTTGTCTTCGGTTTATTAAAATCAATCCTTTCTAGCTGAATATCCTGTCTCTAACCAGAAAAACAGCAATCAGAATATTCTTAGTGTTATTCAGGCTAAGTGTTATATAATCAATTAGTTGAAATTGATTGCTGTCCGATCTTGTTAACTAATGATGTATACAACAGAAACAAAATAGCCACATGTGTTATCATTTAAACATCTATCATTAACAAAAATTTAGAAACCAAATAAAGTCTTGATCTACTTTTGCTTTGGTTAGGTTTCAAGCTTACTGCATGTTAAGCAATGTATGGCTCAGAAATCTGGAATATAAAATCCTGCTAATGGGTGAAGGCTTTATTTGTAAACTGAATTGAAAGATATATTAATAATAATTACCCAATCCTTTAACGGGTGGCATGATTCAACACGAAGATGAAAGAACTAAAAAGTAATATGCTGGTCTTGTTTTATGTTTTGTTAACCTTGGTGGCATGTTCCGATAACTCATCAGAATTAACACCAGAGTTAGTAGTTTCAGCAACAGAATTAAATTTCACAAATGAAGAGCAGACGAAATCTTTAACTGTTTCTTCAAATGTTGAATTTACTATAGAAAGTTCAGCTTCCTGGTGTGTCGTTACACCTGAATCGGCTGAAGCTGGAATTAAAACGATCAAGGTAACAGCAGCAGAAAACACAGAAACAGAAGATCGAACAGCCACTATAACAATTACAGCCAGGGATCTGACAGAAACAATTTTAGTTCAACAGGATAAGAATATCGTTTTGGTTCTTGAAACTGATGAATATACTCTTAATCCGGAGGCTCAGGAATTAACGATCTCTTTTAAACGTTCTGGTGATGTAGCAATTAATATTGATAGTGATTGGATTTCACTTAAGGAATTGAAAAGTGAAATAGAAGATTCAAGGACCTTTATTATTGAAGAGAATTCTGAAATATTAATTCGTAAAGGTACCATCACTTTTACTTTAGAAGATATAAGTGAAACGGCAACTGTTACACAAGAAGGGATTGATCCTGCTATTGAAGCAGATGAAACTGGTGTTGAAAGTACAGCTATTGACTTAGCTGCCAAAATTATTGCAGGCTGGAATGTTGGTAATTCATTAGAAGTGCCAGGTGGAGAGACGAACTGGGGTAATCCAATGGTAAATAAAGATTTAATAGACGGAGTAAAAGCTGCCGGTTTTAATGCGGTTCGTATCCCATGTGCATGGAACGGATACATTATTGATGATGAAACTTATGAAATAGATAATGCCTGGTTAGCCCGTGTTAAAGAAGTAGTGGATTACTGTGTTGATAACGAGATGTATGCCATCATTAATACTCACTGGGATGGTGGATGGCTGGAAGAACATCCTGTATATTCAAAACAGGAAGAAATCAATAAGCAGTTATATGCTTTGTGGCAACAAATAGGAGTTTATTTCAGAGATTATGATGAACACTTGTTGTTTGCAGGTACTAATGAGGTACACGAGGATTACAGTGAACCATCATCCGAAAATATAGAAGTACAACAATCTTTTAACCAGACTTTTGTTAATGCTGTTCGATCAACGGGTGGTAAGAATTACTATCGAAACCTGATTGTTCAAACATATAATACAAACATTGGTTGGGGCTTAAAGTATTTTGAGTTACCTACGGATGTGGTCAACAATCGCTTATTTGTTGAGGTGCATTACTACGATCCTTATGAATTCACTCTGAAAACTGACGCCGGTTATAACACCCAATGGGGACAGGGATATACGGATGTAACCAGTTGGGGGCAGGAAGATTATTTACAGGAGCAATTTGGCAAGATGAAAGCTGCATATTATGATTTGGGTTACCCAATTATACTTGGGGAGTACGGGGCAATATATCGTTCATCATTAAGTGGTACCGCATTGCAATTGCATAATGAGTCACGTAATTATTTCCTTAAAACAGTTACAAGTGAAGCCAAGGCAAATGGATTCATTCCTTTTATCTGGGACAATGGAGCCGGCGATTTTGGCCTCTTTAACCGAAGCACAGGTGCACAGATTAAATCAGATGCTATTCAGGCAATTATTGATGGTGCAAATAATTAGTTGTAAATTATTAGTTGAATAAAATAACATATAAAATGAATAAACAATTTGTTATGATCCTACTTGCTGTCGTTATGATGGCTTGTGGTCAGAATTGGAAAGAAGATTCGGGTGGTGTCACGGTTTATCCGTCAAACCCAACCGCAAATGGAGCCAAAGTGGTTCGTGTACAACCAGTAAGCGATCAGACTTTTGAAGTGAGAACTACTGCTGCTTCTGAATTATCAGAAGAAAAAAGTCTGGTTAAGGTTCCAATGAAGGAATCTCCAAAGTTTACTGTTTCCGAGGAAAATCAAATAGTAGTAATCAAAACAAGTGAAGCTACAGCTAAGGTATCCTTATCAACTGGCGAAGTTTCTTTTTATGATGCTAATGAAGAGTTAATCATAAAAGAGAAAGCTGACCAACGTGTATTTAATAATATTAATGTTGATGGAACAGATGGCTTTGAACTTTCTCAGGTCTTCGACTCTCCTGAAGACGAGGCTTTGTATGGTTTAGGTCAGCATCAGGCTGATGAGATGAACTATAAAGGGAAAAATGAAGAACTGTTTCAGTATAACACCAAAGTGTCTATTCCTTTTGTTGTTTCTACGAAAAATTATGGGGTTCTGTGGGATAATTACTCACTTACACGCTTTGGAGATTCGAGACCATATAGTAATATTAATAGCCTGAAATTATATAATAAAGATGGTAAAGAAGGTGGTTTAACGGCAACCTATATTGATGATCTAAACAAAAGTCACGAATTCCTGGTAAGAACAGAAGAAACAATTGATTACGAGAATCTGACAACCATCAACAAGTTTCCGGAAGGTTTTAATTTTGCCCATGCAAAAATTACGTGGGAAGGTTATTTCGAAGGTGATGAAAACGGGGTTTATGATTTTCTGTGCTACTATGCCGGTTATACCAAACTTTGGGTTGATGGTGAGTTACAATTCGATAAATGGCGTACAGCCTGGAATCCATCAGTTGCAAAGTTTCACGTAGCCATGGAAAAAGGGGTGAAAAAACACATCAAGTTAGAGTGGTTACCCGATGGAGGTGTATCTTACATTGGCCTGAAAACGTTATCTCCTCGTAGTGAAGAAGCTAAGAATGATCTTTCTTTCTTCTCGGAAATGGGGCAGGAAATCCGCTACTTTATGATGACTGGTTCTTCAATGGATGAGGTAATCAGTCAGTATAGAACCATAACAGGTAAGGCACAGGTGATGCCAAAATGGTCTATGGGATTCTGGCAGAGTCGCGAGCGCTATAAAACACAGGATGAGTTGCTGGATGTATTGGCTGAGTTCAGAGAACGTAAGATTCCTTTAGATAATATTGTAGTTGACTGGTCGTACTGGCCTGAGAAAGAATGGGGAAGTCATGATTTTGATTTGGCCCGTTTCCCTGATGCTCAGGCTATGAATGATCAGATTCATGAACAAAATGCTCATGTAATGATTTCTGTATGGCCTAAATTCTATCATATCACAGATCATTACAAACAATTCGATGAAAAAGGATGGATGTATACCCGTGCTGTTGAGGATAGTGTGCGCGACTGGATTGGACAGGGTTATATCGGTTCATTCTACGATGCATATGCTGAAGGCGCACGTAAGTTGTTCTGGGATCAGATACACGAAAAATTATATACCAAAGGTTTTGATGCATGGTGGATGGATGCTTCAGAACCGGATATTTTATCTAATGCAAGTATCGAGTATCGCAAAGATTTAATGAATCCTACAGCATTGGGGCCTTCAACTGAATATTTCAATGCGTATGCTTTGATGAATGCAAAAGGTATTTACGAAGGTCAACGCGAAGTTGATAATGATAAACGTGTGTTTATTCTTACACGGTCCGGGTTTGCCGGATTACAACGATATGGTGCTGTAACCTGGAGTGGAGACATCGGAACTGTATGGGAAGATATGAAAGCTCAGATTTCTGCAGGTATCAACTTTGCTCTGTCTGGTCTTCCTTATTGGACAATGGATATCGGTGGTTTCTGTGTTGAAAAACGTTACGAAGTTGCCAAAGAAGGCAGTGAAGACAGGGAAGAGTGGAGAGAATTAAATGCCCGCTGGTATCAGTTTGGTGCTTTTGTACCTCTTTTTCGTGTTCATGGACAGTATCCGTTCCGCGAGGTATGGAATATTGCTCCGGAGAAACATCCGGCTTACAAATCAATGGTTTATTACAATAAATTACGCTATCGCTTAATGCCATATATCTATACTTTGGCCGGTATGACTCATTTTGATGATTATACCATGATGCGTGGTTTAGCAATGGATTTCACTGCTGATAAAAATGTTTACAATATTGGAGATCAGTATATGTTCGGTCCATCCCTAATGGTTTGTCCGGTTTATGAATACAAAGCTCGTACACGCGAAGTTTATTTGCCAAAAACAGCTGGTTGGTACGATTTGTATACCGGTAAATGGTTGGAAGCAGGTGTTAAATTCACTGCTGATGCTCCATATGAGAAAATGCCAATGTATGTAAAAGCTGGTTCTATACTTCCATTGGGACCGGAGATTGAGTATACAACACAAAAAGTTGCAGATCTAATTACTTTGGTTGTTTATACGGGTGCTGATGGATCTTTTACCTTATACGAAGATGAAGGAACAACTTATGATTACGAAAAAGGAAAATATACACAGACTCCTTTTACATATAGTGAGGCAGATAATACACTTACTATCGGATCTCAAAAAGGAGAATTTGAGGGTATGTTAAAAGATCGTCAGTTCAATGTTGTATTTGTATCCAAAGAGAATGCAATGGGCATTGATGCTGCTCAAATTACTAAAGGACAGGTAGTCGACTATAATGGAGAAGAAGTCAAGGTTCAGATACAATAATTGAACCCGGGAAAATATAAGTCCCGGCAATCGGATGGTTGTCGGGATTTTTAATTTTTTAAAAGTAAATCTTGACAGCTTCAGATTATTATTCGCAAAACAGAATTGCTAAATTGCAGATCAAAGAATTTTGGAGATACAATACGAATTGAAACCTAATGATCAATTCCAAAGAAATAAACCTTAAGAATATTGCTAATTACAACTAAATGAAAAAGACTTTTTTAATGGTGATGTTGGTGCTGGTAACTCAGATTATCTCAGCGCAGCAGAGCCAACAGGATGTTGAGAAGAAGATTGATGATATTATTAAACAGTTGACTTTAAAAGAGAAAGTCGATATGTGTCATGCACAATCAAAGTTTAGTTCTCCAGGTGTACCTCGATTGGGAATTCCTGAAATCTGGATGTCTGATGGACCACATGGAGTTCGTGGTGAGATCAATTGGGATAATTGGGGATATGCTGGCTGGACAAATGATTCGATTACAGCTTTCCCGGCATTAACATGTCTGGCTTCAACTTTTAATCCTGATCTGGCTCATCAATATGGTGTAGCTGTAGGAGAGGAAGCACGTTACCGTAGAAAAGACATATTGTTAGGTCCCGGTGTAAATATCTATCGTACACCATTAAATGGCCGTAACTTCGAGTACATGGGTGAAGATCCTTATCTGGCTTCCATAATGGTTGTACCATATGTTCAAGGGGTGCAGGAGAACGGTGTGGCTGCATGTGTTAAGCATTATGCTCTCAATAATCAGGAAGAATGGAGAGGGCACATAAACGTAAATGTGGATGACAGAACATTGCACGAAATTTATTTACCAGCTTTTAAAGCAGCAGTAACCAAAGGTCATGTTTGGTCGGTTATGGGTGCTTATAACAAATACAATGGTCAACATGCCAGTCATCATGAAATTTTGGTGAATAAGATACTTAAAGGCGATTGGGGATTTGATGGTGTTTTAGTAACTGACTGGGGAAGTGCTCATGACACAAAAGAAGCGGCCTACAATGGGTTGGACATTGAAATGGGAACATGGACCAATGGTTTGACTTTTTCGGCCAATTTTGCCTATGATAATTACTTTTTGGCCAATCCATTTTACGAAATGTTGAAGAGTGGTGAGATTGAAGAATCTGTTGTGGATGATAAAGTACGTCGAATTCTTCGTTTAATGTTCCGAACGAATATGAATATGGAACGGGGATTAGGACGAATCAATAACAAAGAACACCATGAGGTTGCACGCAAGGTGGCAACTGAGGGGATTGTTTTAATGAAGAATGAGAATAACTTCTTCCCGATTAATCCTGAAAAAGAAATGACGATTGCTGTTATCGGAGAGAATGCCACCAAAATGATGACAATCGGTGGTGGCTCATCTGAGTTGAAAGCGCAATACGAAATTTCGCCATTAGAAGGAATCAAGCTGCGTTTTACTAAGGCAACCATTCTTCATTCAATGGGATATTCATCTGGTCCTTCGGCTTACGGACGTGTTATTCCTCCTCACATTAATCAGGATAGTTTATATGCAGCAGCCATTGAAACAGCCAAAAAAGCTGATATTGTCTTGTTTGTAGGAGGCTTGAATAAAAATCATCATCAGGATTGCGAAGGTGGTGATCGTTTAACTTTCGAATTGCCTTTTAATCAGAATGCATTGTTAAAGGATATTATTGCTGTTAATCCAAATGTTGGAATGGTGATGGTAAGTGGTAACGCGGTTGCAATGCCCTGGCTAAAGGATGTGAAGGCTATGATTCAGACATGGTATCTGGGTAGTGATGCCGGTTATGCCATTGCAGATGTGTTAAGTGGAGATGTAAATCCTTCAGGTAAATTGCCATTTTCTTTCCCTGCTAAGCTAAATGATAATCCGGCTCATTACTATGGCGAATTATCGTATCCGGGTGATAGTATTGATCAATATTACAAAGAAGGTATTTTGGTTGGATACCGTTGGCACGATACAAAAAAGATTAAACCATTATTTGCTTTCGGGCATGGTTTATCATATAGTAATTTTGAATTGAATAATATCAAAACAGATAAAAGTACTTACTCTGCAGGGCAGACAATGAAAGTTAGCTGTGATGTAGCAAATGTAGGTAGCCTTGACGGAGCTGAAGTTGTACAGGTTTATGTTGGTAAGGTAAAATCCAAAGTAGACAGAGCAATTAAAGAATTGAAAGGTTTTGATAAAGTTCAGGTTGTGGCTAATGACAAACAAACCGTTAATATCTCAATAGATATTGATGATTTAGCTTATTATTGCACTGAAAAAGGAGGTTGGGAGCTTGAAAAAGGTCAGTATATTGTCTATGTTGGAACGGCATCTGATCAAATTAAAAAGAAAATTAAGATTTCTGTTGAATAAGAGTGCAGGACTATGCTAATCAAACTGATTGGTATAGTCCTTTTTAAAAATATATTGAATGAAATTGATCTCACGTATTCTGATTTTATCTCTTCTACTGCTTGTCTTTAATTTTTCATCGGCGGTTGCATCAACTCAATATTCCTTTCTTAGACTAAGCGCCCGTGATGGGCTGGTAAATAATCAGGTTACGTGTTTATTTGAAGATTCTAAAGGTTTCATCTGGATTGGGACAACTTCCGGTCTGAGTCGTTTTGATGGAAACCATTTTGTTAATTTTTCTCACGACCGAAACGATTCGACTACGATTCGGGATAATTATATTACAAGCATTCAGGAAGATAAAGAAGGGATGCTTTGGATTGAGACACGCTGGGAAATGTCAGTTTACAATCCACTTACCAACCATTTCCGGAATGATGTAAGAGAATATCTGCAACCCAAAGGAATACTTGAACAAATTGAACGTGTTTATATCGATCAGAATAAAGAGATTTGGTATCGTTCTGCTTCAAGAGGAAAATATTTTTTGCTTGACACGGTTGCTCATCAGCTAGTCGATCCTTTTCAAACGGATAATAAAAATGGCTTTCAACAGCAATTGATACACAAAGATGGAAAATATTATCTGTTATACGTAAATGGATTGATTGAAACGTATGATGATAAGAGTCACCGGTTAATCCGTTCGCATGATGCTTTATTGGAGCAATATGCCGAAGAAGAAAATGCGCCAAATTTATTCGTTGATAAGGACGGAGATTTTTATGTGTATGGCAATAATCTAGGAATCAACTATTTTAATTCTAAAAATCAGAATTGGGATCATTTTACCATGGATCATCCAACCATGAAATTATCCAGTAATATTATAAGAAGAATTGTTCAGGATGATAAAGGTTTGATCTGGGTTGGAACTGATCATGGAGGAATCGATATTCTCAATAAATATTCGCATGATATACAAACATTGTCATATCAAAAAGACAATCCAACAAGTATATCTCAAAATACGATAACAGATATTTTTATAGATAGCAATAACCTTATTTGGGTCGGTACTTTTAAAAACGGAATCTGTTATTATCACGAAAGTATATTTAAGTTTACTCATTATCATAGCTCGAGTCATCAGGATAATGGGTTGCCATACAACGATGTGAACTGTTTTGCTGAAGATGCCCAGGGCAATTTGTGGATTGGAACCAATGGTGGTGGTTTAGTTTATTTCGACCGTAAGAATAATACATACAAGAGTTATATCCATGATCCGGGCAATTCAAACTCAATAAGTAATAATGTTGTTGTTGGATTGTTTATCGACACTGATGGGATATTGTGGATTGGAACTTACACGGGTGGTTTAAACTCTTTTGATGGCAAAAATTTTAAGACTTATAAAGTTAAAAAAGGGTCTCATAACTCTTTAACCAGCAATAATATTTGGGATATCGTTGAAGATGATCAGCAACGATTGTGGATTGCAACTTTGGGTGGTGGTGTTAATATTTTTGATAAAAAAACAAATCGTTTAGAAGAGGTAACTAACCTTGGAAATGTGCAGCTACCTTCAACATTTGTTAGTCAGATATGCAAAATGAATACTGGTAATCTGGTTTTTGGTACTGCCTTGGGTGTAGTGTTTTACGATATGAAAGAAAAAAGATATCGTTACCATCCCAACGCAATAAAGGATTCACCAATATCAATTAGTAATAACAATGTAAACGATGTATTTGAAGATAGTCGTGGTTGGATATGGATTGCTACTCGTGAAGGGCTTACCATGTTTGATCCCTATAACGACTATATAAAAACGTTTGACCGGGAAGATGGATTACCGACTGGAATTATTAATTGTATTCTTGAAGATGAATTTCAGGCTATCTGGGTTAGTAAATCATCAGGTGTTTCTCAGATTATACCTAAAGCAATTGCTTCTGCCAGTGAGTATGAATTCATGATTACCAATTACACCGAAGATGATGGTTTACAAGGGCAGGAATTCAATGTAAATGCAAGTTTAAGAACATCAGACGATGAATTGATTTTTGGAGGTCCTAATGGGTTTAATCTATTTAAACCCAAAAATATGAAGTATAATAAAATACTTCCTAATGTTGTTTTTACTGAATTGCAGGTGTTTAATAAGCCTGTTAAGGTGGGGGAGAAAATCAATGGTAAGGTTTTGCTTACTAAATCGATAACAGAGACTGAGCACATAACATTGAAGCATTCGATGAATGTGTTCTCCATCGAATTTGCTGGTTTGAGTTATTTTAATCCTAAAAAGGTTAAGTTTAAATACATGCTCGAAGGTTTTGATCAGGATTGGAATGAAACTTCCAGCGCTAATTCAAAAGTGACTTATACCAATTTAAACGGAGGAGATTATGAGTTTAAAGTAATGGCCTGTAATAACGATGGTTTCTGGAATGAAACTCCTTCAACCATAAAATTGACAGTATTACCACCATTTTATGCTTCTAATCTGGCCTTCGTAATCTATTTCATTTTCATTTCTGGTATTTTGATTTACATCAGGTACTCGATGCTTAAGAAAGAACGTATGAAGCTGCAGATGGAGAATGATCGGATTCTTGCTCAGAAGCATCATGAAATGGATGAAATGAAGCTAAGATTTCTTACCAATGTGAGTCACGAATTCCGAACTCCTCTTACTCTGATTTTAACACCATTGGAGAAGCTGCTGAAAATGGATAAGGCTCCATCTGAACGTAACCTGTTGGAAACCATTCAGAGAAACACGAACGAGCTTTTGAATTTGGTGAATCAGTTACTTGACTTTAGAAAGCTGGATCTGCACGGGTTGAGATTCAATCCTTCTTATGGTGACATCGTTAATTTCTTAAGTGGTGTGTGTAATAACTTCACTGATTCATTCCAAAAGGCTGGTGTTCAATTCTCATTTAATTCCAATATTAACCAGTTTTTCTTTCGTTTTGATCATGAAAAACTGAATAAGGTGATGATGAATTTAATTTCCAATGCCTTAAAATTCACTCCTAAAGGTGGGGAAGTATTGGTAACGATTGACCGCATAAATGCTAACGAAAACAAACAGGGAGAAATTCAGATTAGGGTAAAAGATACAGGTGTTGGAATTGAAAAATCTGATCATGAAAAGATCTTTGAACGTTTCTATCAATCCAGCAATAGTAGTGCTTTAGGTTATTCGGGCAGTGGTATCGGATTGAATCTTGTGAAGGAGATGATTGAATTGCATAATGGTTCAATAAAGGTAGAATCGATACCCAATAAAGGAGCCGAATTCATTGTAAATATTCCAGTTCCAGAAGAACAGATTACCGAAGAGAAAGAAGTTAAAGTTGAAACTCAATCGAAAGAAACGATTGAAAAACCATCAAAAGATAAAAGGGTTAAGGGTAAACCTGTTGTGTTATTGATTGAAGATAATTTCGATTTCAGATCATTTATGCGTGATACGCTTATGGATACCTATGAGGTACATGAAGCAGCTGATGGTGTTGAAGGATACGAGTTGGTATTTAAATTGGTGCCTGATTTGATCATTAGTGATGTGATGATGCCTCGAATGGATGGTTTGGAAATGTGCAAGAAATTGAAGAATGATGCACGTACATCCCACATTCCTTTAATTTTATTAACAGCCCGAACAGCTGATGAAGATAAAATAAAAGGTCTTGAAATTGGAGCTGATGATTATATCACGAAGCCTTTTAATATGGATCTTTTATTGTTACGCATTCAAAATCTGGTTGAGAAGCAACTAAAAGTACAAGACCATTTTCAAAAGAATATAGATATTTCACCATCAGTAGTTGAAATTACTTCCCTGGATGAAAAGCTGATTAAAAAAGCAATTTCTTGTGTAGAAAAGAATATTTCGGAAGCTAGATTTTCAGTGGAAGATCTCAGTAGAGAATTAGGTATGAGCCGTGTATATCTTTATAAAAAACTGATGGCAATAACGGGTAAAAGTCCGGTTGAATTTATTCGTATCATCAGGCTGAAAAGAGGGGCGCAATTATTAGAGAAAAGTCAGTTAACAGTTGCTGAAATTGCCTATGAAGTTGGATTTAACAGTCCCAGATACTTTAGTAAATACTTCAAAGAAGAATATGGTATGTTACCAACTGCATATATTAAAGAGAAGAACAATAAGTAAAAATAAAGGCGATTGATTTTTAATTCTCAATCGCCTCATCTTTTCTTTACTTAGTTATCTACCATACCGGAGATATTATATAAGAATAGTTGTATTCTTTATCAAGCAATCTATATTGGTTATGAGGTAGGGCCCCCCAACTGTTATCACCACCAACACCACGCTGAACCAGATCAAGAGAAAGATAAACACTTGAGAATGCCGGTACATCAACTGTATGACGTTGCATTTTAGATTTTCCCGGATCAATATCAGATGGACTGAATGGTAAGGCACTGGCACTTAATGGAACCATGCCTGTTACTTTTATTCCAATACCATCATTATTGGTTAGTTTTAACCAGCGAACGTCTGTTTTATTTCCATTTTCCTGTGGACGTATATAGGCAAAATACTGATCTTCAACTTTTGAATGATACAATCCAACAAATGAGGATGTGTTTCTATCAGAATAATTCTCCCATGGTCCGCGACCGTAATAACAGAAATTATCAAACTCTTTAGGTAAATTCATCATCATACCAAAACGTGGCATTTCAGCAATTTTTTCAGCATCTGTTTTGTAAGCTACATCAACTTTAACCGAACCTGAAGCATCAAGCTTATATGTTAGTGTATACATTGCTTCGATTCCATTTAATGCCAATTGAGCAGTTATTACAGCATCATTTCCTTTCTGCTTTTTAATGGATACCAGTTTGGCTTTTGAGCCAGCATCTTTCCAAACTTCAGAATGATTTTGCATTTGATTTCCAAAGTCATTATCAACTGGTGCTCTCCAGAAGTTTGGAGTAAGCGCATTATTAATCAATTCTTTACCATCAATGGTGTAACTGCTTAATAATCCTGTTGATTTACTGATAATAGTTTGAACTTTACCTGTGTTAATTACGAAGTTGGAAGAGTTTTCAGTCACCTGAACTTTTCCTTCACATGCTTTTGCCTGTGGTACATATTCGTTTTTGGATAACTTAAACTGTTCGGCAGCAGCTTCATGACCTGCCGGAATAAAAGGAGCATCTTTTGTAGTAATAGCATAAATGTTAAGATAGTACTCTGCACCATCTTCGTAATTGATTTCGGGTAATTCAAAGTCAATTATATTAAAATCCAATGCAGGTACATCAGCTTTGAAATTTCCGGATTCTATTACTTTACCATTACGAATCAACTCCCAGGTAAACAAATAATCTTTTAATGATGTAAATGAGAATTCGTTAGTGATTTTAATTCTTCCATGATTAACATCAACATTCTCAAACAAGATATTCTGATATACTTTTTTTACCTCAAATAATCCAGGGTGAGGTGTTCTGTCGGGATTTACTACTCCATTCAAACAGAAGTTTTCATCATGGGTGTATTTTTCACCGCCAAGATCGCCACCATAAGCCCAGAATTCTTCACCTTTGTCATCCTTGGTAAGTATGCCCTGATCAACCCAGTCCCAGATGAATCCACCTTGCATGTGTGGTTTTGAGCGAATCAGATCCCAATATTCTTTGAAGTTACCATTACTGTTACCCATGGCATGCGAATATTCGCACATGATAAAAGGACGTCCCGGATTTTCTTTATTGGCATATTCATGCATCGAACCCATTCCAGGGTACATCGGACAAACGATATCAGTGTTCTTTTCCTGACCAGCTTGTTCAAACTGCACAGGACGGGTGTTATCACGTTTTTTCATCCATTCATAAGCATCAAAAAATACCTGTCCGTTACCACACTCATTACCCATGCTCCAGATAATTACAGATGGATGGTTTTTATCGCGTTCAACCAAACGGTGAATGCGATCCATATGTGCAGCATGCCACTCGGGTAAATAGGCCGGGTGTTTTGATTTATCAAACCAGTTTTGGAATGTAGCACCCATGTCATGTGTTTCGATGTTACATTCATCAACCAGATACAAGCCATACTCATCACAAAGTTCAATCCACTCGGTGCTGTGAGGATAATGACTGGTGCGGACTGCATTGATGTTATGTTGTTTCATCACTTCAATATCCTTCAACATGGTTGCTCTGTCGATATGATGTCCCTTCGTTTGATGGTGTTCATGCAGGTTAACTCCTTTAACCAATACATATTTGCCATTAACCATCAACTGACTGTCTTTAATTTCAACAGTACGGAAACCAATATTAGACGAAGTCGCTTCGATAGTCTGACCTTTAGAGTTTTTTAACTCAACCACCAGTTTATAAAGGTTAGGACTTTCGGCACTCCATTGTAATGGTTTGGCAATAGTTTTGCTAAACTCAACAGTGTTAGTTGTTAATTTATCAACTGTAACTGTAAGGTCTTTTGTTTCTGTGTAAACGGAGTTCTTATTAGCATCAAATAAGGTAACGCATACTTTATTTTTTGATCCTTTCTTAGCCAGATTCTTAATATCAATCGTTACATCCAATAAACCATTGGTGTAGTTTTTATCTAATCCGCCTTTCGCAAAAATATCCTGAATACGGGTTTGCTGAGTGGTGTATAAACAAATGCCCCGGTCAAAGCCCGATAATCGCCAGAAGTCCTGATCTTCGATGTATGATCCATCTGACCAGCGATACACTTCAATGGCAATCATATTATTGCCCTTTTGAAGGTAAGGCGTAATATTAAATTCAGCCGGACTTTTTGTTACCTGACTATAACCAACTTTTTGACCATTTACCCAAATGTACATAGCAGAAGTACCTGCAGCAAAGTGCAAATAAACTTCACGTCCATTCCAGTCAGCAGGCAAGTCAAATGTTCTTCTGTACGAACCTACCGGATTGTGTTTATGATCGATAAAAGGTGGGTTTTTGGGGAATGGGTATTTAATGTTGGTGTAAATAGGTGTACCATAACCTTGTAATTCCCAGTTGCCCGGAACCTTAATATCATCCCATTTGCTTACATCATAATCCGTTTTGTAGAAATCAACAGGTCTCTCGTCAGGTTTATAAACCCAGTTGAATTTCCATTGACCATTAAGTGATAAATAGAATGGAGATTCTTGAGGGTTTCCTTTGAGAGCCTGATTCAGATCAGGATATGGAAAAGCGGTTGCTCTTGGGGCCTCTTTGTTAATACCAAAGACAGCCGGATTTTCCCAATCAATGTCCTGAGCAGATGTCGGGTTACAAAGCGCCAGGCTCAGGAGTGATAATAATACTATTTTCTTCATTAAAATATTGATATTAATATGATTAAAGAATTAGTTGATTCATTACTTTATAACTAATACAATAAAATTATAAAAGCTCATAGCGGCATAATGTTAGTTATTCAAATAAAGATGTCAATTTTTCAAGGTTGGTTAATTCACACCTTTATTTGACCATATTGTGCTAATTAATATTTAAACCGGATTACATAGAATGAATTTTTTGCCAGTTTTAATTTCATGGTGTTTCCAGTAACTGTTTCTGTGAAATTTTGAGGAATAATATTTAAAGGATTATCCAGTGTATTCTCTACTTGCAGATCGTTGGATTGTAACATTGTTATTTGTGCAAGATTTGATTTTAATCCTTTTTTTAAACCTTCAACAGAAAGAGTTAGTTCTTTTGATTCTGCGTTTGTGTTAACAACCTTTACTATTACTTCCGTTTTGTTTTTATCAATCGCAGAACTGGCATAAATACCATCCTGTCCTTTTAAATCAAGGTTGTCAGCACTAATTGATAGAATATTTGTTCCTGAATGAGTTCCATACATTTGCTGCACAAAGTAGTTGGGAGTGCGAACACATTCAAGATTATCAAACCAAATCATATCGGGGCGCCATTGCCATGCTTCAATATGTGCAAATAATGGGGCATAGGTTGCCAGTTTTACAACATCAGCATTTCTTTCCAAACCGGTCATAAAAGCAGCTTCGGCAATAGCTCCTTCAAAGTTATTTGCCCTGTTTTGCGGATGTGCTGCATATTCACCTGCAAAAACCTTTGGTCCGTTTCTGTCATATGAATCGTAACGTCCGGCATTCTTCAAAAACCATTCAGGACTGCGATAATAATGCTCATCTACCAATGCAACATTAAGCTTTTTCATTTTGGGCCACAGGTATTCAAAGTCCTTGCCATCAGGCTGAGGTCCGGATGATCCTATGAGTTCAATTTCAGGGTGTTTTTTACCAAGGACATCAATAAAACGTTGTAAACGCTCTACATATATTTCACCCCACTGCTCATTTCCAATGGCTAAATATTTTAAATTAAAAGGTGCCGGATGGCCCATTTCAGCTCTTAGTTTACCCCATTTGGTAGAAGTATTGCCATTGGCAAATTCAATTAAATCCAATGCATCCTGAATATATGGTTCCAGATCTTCCAAAGCCACCAACTCCTTGCTTTCGTACTGGCACGCCAAACCACAATTGAGCACAGGTAGAGGTTCTGCACCTAAATCTTCACTAAGAAGGAAATATTCGTAAAAACCCAAACCGTATGTTTGGTAATAATCTGGAAAGAATTTGTGTTTGAAAGTATAATTCCAACGGTTAATATTCAACGGACGGTTTTCAACCGGACCAACACTGTTTTTCCACTGATAGCGACTTTCAACAGTGTTACCTTCAACGATACATCCACCCGGAAAGCGGAAAACACCCGGAGTTAAATCATATAAAGCCTGAACAAGATCTTTCCGTAAACCATTCTCCCGGCCTTTCCAGGTATCAACCGGGAATAGGGAAATGTGATCCATTTCGATGTAGCCCCAATTCTCGACCATTAATCGAAATTTACAATGTGCATCTGTTGAATTAGCTGTCAAAGTCGTTGTATGATTTGACCACTCAGCTCCTGAGATATCTATGTTTTTTACAGCGATCGGATCATTGTTTGAATTAACAATCTCCAGTTTTAACTTAATCGTCTTACCTTCTTCAGCCCGGGCATAGAATGAAAGCCTGTATTCAGCATCTTTTTTTATTCCGATCCCTTTGAAACCTGTGTTTTCAAGACCAGAGAAAGTTCTCAAACCTTTCCCTGATATACGCACATAATTAGGGTTTTTGTCGAAACAAGGATCAGTCGATTTTATAACCACATCACCAAAGGGTGTCCATCCAACAAAAGGATGTTCGAACTCGAATGATCGGTTTTTTATTAATTCGGCATAGATTCCGCCATCGGCTCCAAAATTGATGTCCTCGAAGAAAACACCGTACATGTCAGGTTGAATTTCGGCTCCCACCTGTTTTGCATTAACCGTCATCTTAATCTGTGCAGATAAAGAAAGGGTAAATACAAATGCTAAGATTAAACTTATGGATTGTTTCATTTTTAAGTTGGATGTTTTATTTGTTAGTCAAACTGAATAGTTTTTACATTTCCATTATGGAGTTTTAAGATAATACTTTTGTTATTGTCATTAAATTCCATTGATTTGATCGGGTTCAGTTCTTTCGTCTTCCATTTTTTACCGGATTCTTTCCACAACATCAAGGTGATTTGTAATTCCTCATTATCATCAGCCTTATGTTTGTAGGTTGCATTCATAACAACACTTCTGGAGCTTTCAGGATGTAAACCTTCTGTTTTAAGTACTTCAACATTATTCCATCCTAAAACAGGTATCATTGCCAATTGATATTTACCGTTATCAATAATGGTGGCTTTGTATTTTCCGGCTTTCTTAACAGTTGTTGTAATTTCTTTGTCAAACTGAGGAAGTGCATAATGTCCTAGTCGCATCTCAACATCTTTGGCTGTTATATTTCTATCAACCCTTAAAATGCCGTTTGGCAGGGTTATTTCAGCCAGATTCATTTTTATTTGTTCATCTGTTTCCAAAACAGCATCACGATAGTAGATGTCATCTTCAAATTTTTTGAATGTATAAAGGCGGAATACTTCCCATTCGTTTTTTTGATTTAAAAAAGCATAGTTCATTGCCACTTCACCATTCTCTCCATCGGCTTGCCAGGGGAATATGCTGTTATACGATAATCGGTTATAATTTTCGGTGGAACGAAATTTTTGCCAATCATCTTTTACTTTTTCATGACACCATGCTCTTATTTCAGATGCTCCTGATTCAGGATAATCAGTTATGAGAAGCTCAGGAGAAGATGCATAGTAATTATAGACTTTGTCATTACTGTAGGTCTCCCAAGGTCCCTGATTTTCTTTGGCTGTCCAAAATGGATCATCAGCAGGTAAAAGCAATGAAAGAAAGGCTTTACCCATCCAATAAACACTTCCTCTGCAACTGTAAACCTGCACAGCCGGTTCAAAGGCACCATAGAAACCAAGTGTTGGCACATTGTCTTTCATAAATTCTGGATGCTGAATGAACTGCAAAATAGTACGTGACGAAATCATTCTCAGCCATCCCAGATTAACGTTGTCGTTGCCATATTTGCCCATAAATGGGAAAGGTGCAATCGATCCCATACGATAAGAGATAGATCGCCCATACATCATCATTGAACCATCTTTGGCAAACATGTAGGGGTAAGTATTATATAAATCCTTGAAATTAGTAAGAAACTTCTCAGCATATTCGGGATAATATTTGTTACCAAATACCTCGGACCACAGAACACCATACAACTGAAATGCCCACATGCTGTAGTAGTCGTATGCAGGACTGTCGTTATACCAGCCGTCGCTGCGGTAATGAGTTAATGAGCGGGCAAGGTATTTTTCCAATAATTCTTCGTTTACATCATACCCTTGATCTTTAAAAAAGCTCAAAACAAAAATGTTGAAGAATTTCCAGTTTGAATCAACTGTTGGTCCATCGCCGTAACTCAACATTGAAGCTGCTAGGGCATCTTTATCTTCCTGACTGAATGGCTCCCAAATAACTTCAGGAACTATGAATAGAGAAATTGCCAAAGCTCCATATTCAACCAGGTTTTGACTCGGACCACCATTCTTTGAGCGGTGAACAATGTATGATGGACTATCAGGGTTGATCAGTTGTTTGATCTGATAACGGTAGTATTCACCAACATTGATGTTATTTATGGTAAGGTCAGGATTTTCCCTTAGCAGTGGAGCAGCTATAAAAAGTGTTCGACAAAGTCCTTCCAGTTTTTCGGTTGGTACCCGACCTTCATCATGAGGATAACTTTTCCCGGGTTGTTTCGGGAATTTCATGGGATCTTCGAACTCTTCAATGTAACTAAATGCTCCTTCCAACAAATACAAAGCAGCATCGAACCAATGCTGCCTTGTCATGCCCGTATATGGGCTTATATTAAAATTTGCGTTTTCTAACTCAAAGGTGTTTTTTTTATCTGCTTTTGATTGAATGTTTTGAGCATTACCTGTAATTGTGATGCTTAGAACAATTAATAAAGTGGTTAAAGCTTTTTTTTTTGTAATCATATTTTAAAATTGTTTTACCAATAATAAGGTTGCGATTATATTGGTTGAATTCCTTCAACAGTAGGTTTAACGGGTATTATTTTTCCATCCTCATCAAAAGAAAGTTGATCGATACATGTTTCGCGATGAAAACCAGCAGAACGACCCATGTTAATTCCTTTTGGACGGGTAAAGCGGTGATACACAAGAAACCAATTGTCTGTATCCGGAATCTGTAATACGGAGTTATGACCTGTTCCATAAATTCCAAGTTCAGGATTTTTCTCAATCACAATATTATCTTCTGGTATAGTAAGCTTGCCCAAAGGTGATTTAGAAGTTGCATAGCGCACCCTGTAATTTGGACTTCTTGTATCATCTTCGCTCCACATAAAATAATACGTTCCATTACGGTAACTTACATAAGCACCTTCGCGGAAGGTCCGGTCTGGAGTCATAATTGTTAGCGTATTTTCTTTGATTGATAACATATCATCATTCAGTTCGGCTCCTGCCAGATATCCATTACCCCAGTAAAAATAGCTTTTGTTAGTAACCGGATCGGTAAATACATCGGGATCAATGACCTGACCATTATTAATTCCATTAGGGTGTTTACTGATAAATGGAGCACCTGAATCGACAAATGGACCGGTAGGATTATCGGCAACAGCCACACCTATTTTTTGTGCAGCAGTAAAATAGTAGAAATACTTGTATTGGCCATTTATCTTCTTTTCAACAATACAAGGAGCCCATGCATTGCGATCAGCCCATGTTACATCTTTTTTGAGATCAATTATTACATTTTCTTCTTTCCAGTCGACCAGGTTATCTGATGAAAAAACCTTAAAAAAGTCACCAGACCAACCCCAAAAACCATCACTGGTTGGGTAGATGTAATATTTTCCGGTTTTTTCGGCATATAGAATTTCAGGATCTGCATAATAACCAGTCAATACAGGATTATGATCGGGATTGGCTGAAACTGTATATTGTGTTGAACCCTGATCGGAGATGCTTAATGTATAGGTTACAGCGCCATTTGAAAAATCTTGCGCACCAGACGGACTTATTGAGAATCCGGGGAAACATTTGAATTGAGGATCAAAATTGCTTAGGTCAACTCCATTTAATACAGGAAGATGGATGGACTTTTGATCACCTTGCACATAAACATTGTTTAGTTTTAATTGGGGAGATGTGGCTTCCAGGATAGGATCAGTGAGACTACCCCATTTACTTACCAATCTTTCCATTTCAGATTTTGTAATGGAAATAACAGTACCATGACGAGGGTGAAAATTCATTGATATTTCATGATCAATTATTTCAAAGTTGATTAGATCGCTTGTCTTCGCAAATTGATAGGTACCTCGCATGTAAACATCATACATTAAAATCCACTCTTCGGTGTTATTTAATTTAAACACACATGAACCTTCTACATTATGTGTTTCTTTGTCCACTCGCTGACTACCTTGTTGTACATATCCTTCTGTCAGTTTATCAGAAATAGCAAGCTTGATTCCTGGTTTTCCGTCTTCTGATTTAAAGAAAAAATGAAACTTACCATCTTTTTCAACAATGTCGCCATCAATGCAGGCATTATTAGTTGGGCTGAAAAATAATTGTTTGGGAGCCGCCTCAAACCCGGTGAAATCACTGTTTGCATATGCATAATAAATGATGTCTGGATCACCGTTGGTTTTCATTGAAAAATACACCATATATTTTCCTTTTTCTTTGTCATATATGGTTTGTGGAGCCCAAACTCTGTTTACCTGTCCAAATTCTTCAGGATAAAGTTCGGGGATATTTAATACGGTTGATTCCCAGTTGATCAAATCAGTTGATTTCATAAGAATCATGGCTTTGTTGTTCCAGCCCATATCCGGAACATATAAATCGGTAATAACCATATAGAATGTTCTACCATCTTCTCCCCTCAGAATATGCGGATCTCGCACGCCACCTGATGAACTAATCTTTTTGGAATCAATTACGGGGTGGTTGTTATTTAGTGCTCTGAAATTATAACCGTCCTCGCTAACTGCATAGTGTATTTGCTCTTGGCCGGGACCATTTCCAACAAAATAAGCAAATAAGTAACCCGAAAACTCTTCCTTTTTTCCACAGGAAGTTAATATGCTTAGAAGAAGAAAGCTGGGTAAAAGAAGCTTAAATAGTCGGCTGATAAAATTGATTCTCATCTTTAATAAAATATTTCACTCTAATGTTTGGATTCAGAATTTATCCGAATCAAAAGACTCAGATAATGACAAAGATATTTTAAGCTTATTTAAAGAAATGTCATAAAAACGGAAATTACTATCACAAATTAAGCAATGCTAAAACAAGGCTTTGACAGGGTTGTCAATATTTCTACAAAGCCCAACTATAGCAGCTTTTCGTGAGGTTATTTGTTTTGTCAAAAAATATTTTTAATATCTGTTTAAACAGGAATTCAGTGTAAATAAATGCAAATACTTGTCAAATTTCTGCAAATCCAAATAATGCTATTTATCTAGTTTTGAACATCTGACTTGAAGTATTATTTAATTAATGAATTATGAAAAAAATAGGTTTACTTTTTAAACTTTTTATGGCTCTGATCGCACTTGTAATAGGAGCCAATTCAGTTTCGGCACAAACAACCGATACTGTTGGGTTGTTTAATCCTGCCTTATCAGCCAGACATATTGTGTATTCTGAATTGATGTTGTATGATGTAGATGAAGATGGAAATTTCGATGCTGCATTTGTTTTGTCACAAGATACTGTTAAAGTCTGGGATGATTATTCAACCTCACTAGCTTTTTATGATGAAGGATTTAAGATTAGAAATGGGGGTGGATTTACAAGTTCTAATACCATTATTCCAGTTGCAGGTGAAATTACAAAAGTTTGGACAGCTGTTGATGTTGCTAATATGACCTACAAAACTTATGTACAGGTAGGTACTATGGAGTATCCTGAACTGGTTTACAATGGTGATGCTGCCTTTAGAAATACTGCCATTACAGCTTTAAACTATTGGTCAACATTACACAATGCTAATAGTGAGCCGGATTCAGTAGCGGTAAAAACTATAGAATTTCAAACAAGTAGTGATGCTACTTTAAGAAGTGTAACTGCAAATATTGGTACTATTGAATATTTTACTGCTGATCAGGAATATGTTTTAACAGTTCCTTATGGTACAACTGAAGTTACCATGGATGTGGTTGCAAATGGTATTGGTGCAAATGTTCAGATCTCTGATGGAGATGTTGTTTATGAAAACGGAGTAGTTGCGATACCTTCAGAATCTGATGGTATTGATTTGTATATTTGGGTTGATGCATTCGATGGTACACAAAATGAATATATTCTTACAATTAATGTTGATCAGGGTGCAGTAAATCCAAATTTAAGTGATATTCAATTGTCAACGGGTAGATTAACTGCAACTTTTGATGCTAATGTTACTGAATATACTGCTTTTGTTCCTTATGGTACATCAAGTGTTATTGTTACAGGTGTTCCAACGTGGTCTGGTGCTAATGTTGCTGGCGATGGTGAAATTACATTAACTGATGGTGTTGGTACCGCAACTATTGTTGTTACATCACAAACAGGTGGTTTTACCAATACATACATTGTAAATGTTTTTGAATCTGAAATTAGAACCGGACAGGACTTTTATATTGAGCAAGAATTATCTGGCTTTGTAATGGGTGCAGGAGTAACATTACAAGCAGCCGCAAAAGATGAACCTACACAATTGTGGCAAATTGAAGCGAGTGGTGTTGATAATCAATATTTTATAAAAAACAAGAATAATCAATATTTATCTCATTCATCATCAACTTACTGGAATTTATTGATGCGAGATAATCTGACGGAAAATTTAGATAGTTGTCGTTTTGTTATAGAAGAATTTGAGCCTGGTAAAACTAGAATTGCTTCAGTAATTAAAGCTGAAGAGGCTAACAGATATATTGCTACTGATGGAACAGCTATTGGTAATGCATTGTATTCGAATAAGGCACCAACGAATGAGCGCGGTGTTTGGGTTTTCAAAACAGCTGATCAAGTATTTCCTCGTGATGCTTATTTGGTTGATTTATCGGTTAATGATTTATCATTATATCCTTCTTTCGGTCCATCAAAAACTGATTATCATGTAACCTTACCTGCGGGAACAAACTCTGTAATGATAGGTGCTACTGCGGAAGAAAATGATGCAGTTATTACAGGTACAGGAACAGTTTCTACATCTGCAAATACGGGTATGTTTACTATCAGTGTAACAACTGCTGATGGTTTATATACAAAAATCTATACTATAGAGTATATCAAAGATACTCCGCTTACCTTAATGCACTCATATACTTTTGCTGATGGAACAGCTGAAGATATGGTCGGTACGGCTAATGGTTATGTTGTGGGTGGTAATATTACTGATGGTATTTATATGACAGAAACGTTAGGAGATTATATCGAATTTCCAGCTGCAGAAATTGCGATAAATACTTATCCAACCATTACATTCGAGTATTTTATTGCATCGGGGGCAAATGAAACAACTAATACAATGCTTTCATTCTTTGGAGATAATATTAATACATACGGAGTAAATGGTGTATTTACTGCAACTAAGAGTAGAGCAGCAATATCATGTCTTAATGAGGGAGCCCCTTGGAATGCTGAGTCTGGAGTTGATGGAGCGAGTATCGAGAATGGTGAATTTTATCATGTTGTAACTGTTCTGACAAATGAAACTATTTCAATGTATATTAGAGGTAGTTTGGTTGGTACGGCTAATTTGTCAGATGATAACAAGATCTACAACTTAAGTAACGAATTAGCTTACCTCTGTAATTCTGGATACGATTCTGACGCTACATGGTTAGGATCAGTATATGAGTTTAATATTTATAGTGGAATAATGACTGAACAAGAGGCACAAATAAGATATTTTTCATATAATCCTGCTACCAGTGTTACAGATGCAACATTAAGTGATTTAACTGTTGATGGACTAACTATTGAAGGTTTTAATCCAGCTAATTTGAACTATGTGGTTTCTTTGGAAGATGGAGCTTCAGTTCCTACAATATCAGGTACTGCAAAAGTTTCAGGAGCTATTGTATCATCCGTTAGTCAGGCTGGTTCTTTCCCTGGTGTAGCAACTATTGAGGTGACAGCTGCAGACGGAGTTACTAAAAATACTTATACTGTTGAATTTGAAGTAGCTACTGGTATTGGTAAGGCTGCTAAAGAAGGTGCTGTTAAAGTGTATCCTACGGTGTCATCTGGTGAATTTACCGTAGAAATGGAAGGAATGTCATCTGTTATTTCTGTATATGATCTTGCAGGAGGACTTGTTAAACAAGTTAAATCAAATGCAAAAAGTGAAATCATCTCAATTGACCAAAACGGTATGTATATCGTTAAGGTAGAAGTTGACGGAGTAAGTGAATTATTTAAGGTATTTAAGAAATAACTTACAATAAAGATTTAATCAAAGAGGGTGTCCAAAAACTAAACATCAAAACAACGTTAGTTTCAATTTGTAATAAAATATCATTTTATGTCACCCCTAAATCCCCTGAAGGGGA